>CAXTJW010000135.1:3087-8892 GCA_964244305.1 uncultured Acetobacteraceae bacterium | reverse complement strand
AGGCCCATCAGGCTGAGGTTGTCGAGGCTGAACCCGCAAAGATACATGACGCCCAGGGTGCCGACCAGTGCGATCGGGATGGTGATGCTCGGGATCACCGTCGCCCAAACGCTGCGCAGGAACACGAAGATGACCGCGATCACCAGTGCGATCGACAGCCCGAGCGTGAACTCGACGTCGTCTACGGAGGCACGGATGGTTCGGGTGCGGTCGGAGACGATGTCGACCTTGACGCCCGCCGGCATGCTGCGCACCAGCTGCGGCAGCCTCGCCTGGATTGCGTCGACAGTGTTGATCACGTTGGCGCCGGGCTGCTTGAACACCAGCAGCAGGACCGCCGGCTTGTTGTCCTGCCAGGCAATCAGCTCGCGGTTCTGCGGACCGTCGATGGCTTTACCCACATCCCGCACCCGCACAGCGCCGCCGTTGCTGTAGGAGATGATGGCGTTGTTGTAGTCCTCGGCACGCATGCGCTGGTCATTGGCGTAAACGGTATAGGACTGGGTCGCGCCGTCCACCGAGCCCTTCGGCTGGTTCGCGGTGGATTGGGTCAGCGTGTTGCGCACGTCCTCGAGGGTGAGGCCGAGGCCGGCGAGCCGCGCCGGGTCCACCTGCACCCGCACCGCTGGGGTTTGCTGTCCGCCGACCAGCACCTGGGACACGCCGGTCACCTGGCTGAGCTGCTGCGCCAGGATGTTCTCCGCCGCTGCGTCGACTTCCGGCAGCGGCAGCGTGTCGGAGCGGACTGCAATAATCAGGATCGGCGCGTCGGCCGGGTTGGTCTTGCGGAAGGTGGGCGGGTTCGGGATGTCCTTCGGCAGCTGGCCGCCGGCGGCGTTGATCGCCTCCAACACGTCGACCGCCGCCGCGTCGATGCTGCGGTTGAGGTCGAATTGCAGGGTGATCTGCGAGTTGCCCATGACGTTCACCGACGTCATCTGCGCGAGCCCAGGTATCTGGCCGAACTGGGTTTCGAGCGGGGTCGCGACGGCGGTCGCCATCGTCGCCGGGCTCGCGCCGGGGTAGGAGCCGGTGACGGAGATGGTCGGGAACTCGACCGCCGGCAGCGGCGAGACCGGCAGGAACGGATAGGCGGCGGCGCCGGCCAGGAAAATGGCCGCGACCATCAGCGAGGTCGCGATCGGCCGGCGGATGAATGGGCTGGATATGCTCAACGCTGCGCGCTCCGGGTCTGTTCCTGCGGACTCAACTTCGTGCCCGGGCCGACACGGGTTTGGCCGGAGACGACGACCTGCTCGCCCTCCTCGATCCCCTTGCCGATCACCGCCGTCGTGCCGTCGTCGTAGCTGAGTTCTATATCGCGCCTGTCCGCCGTATTGTCAGGCTTGACCGTGAAAACATAGAGGCCGTTCTGCCCGTGCTGCACTGCATCATGCGGGATTGTGACCCCATGCGCAGTGCGTATCAACAGCCGCGTGCTCACAAACTGCCCGGGCGTGAGCTTTTCGTCGACGTTGGCGAAGGTCGCCTTGAGCTGGATCGTGCCGCTAGATGCGTTCACGGAGTTGTCGGTGGTCAGCAGCGTGCCGCGTGCAAGCTCGTCGCGGCCGTCGGAGCTATCGGCCAGCACGGTGAGCGTTCCCTGCGAACCGGCGTCACGGACCCGCTGCACGTCCCCTTCCGGCAGGGTGAACACCACGGCGATGGGCCGGATTTGCACGACCAGCAGGATACCGGCCCCGGTGCTGTTGGCCTGGATCAGGTTGCCGGGGTCGACCCGGCGCAGCCCCACCCGGCCATCCATCGGGGCGCGCAACACACAAAAACCAAGGTTGAGTTGCGCGTCCTCGATCGCCGCATTGTCGGCGGCGATCACCCCTTGGAACCGCGCGACCGAGGATTGCTGTGTGTCGACCTGCTGGCGCGAGGCGAAATCGCTGCGGGCGAGGCTTGAGTATCGATTAAAGTCCGCCTTGGCGTTGTCGAGCTGCGCCTGGTCCTGCTGCAGCTGCGCCTGCGCCTTGTCGAGCGCCGTCTTGTAGGGCCGCGGGTCGATCACGGTGAGGATATCGCCCTGCTTCACCTCCTGCCCCTCGCGTACCGGGACGTTGATGAGCACGCCGCCGACTTGCGGATGCACCTCGACCGAGTTCAGCGCCTGTACAGTGCCAATGCCGCGCAGGTAAACCGGCACGTCGCCGGCCTTGCTGGTGGCGACGGTGACGGGTACGGCCGGGGTCTGCGGAGCTTGTGGCGCGTCCCTATGCGCGCCGAACTGCCGCCAGCCGGCATATCCGCCGCCAACGAGCAGCGCGGCGGCGAGCGCCAGGGCATAGGGAAATCTCATGGGGTCACCGTGTTTACAGGCCCTAGATGGCCCAAGAAAGCATTACGCAGCGTGGAGACCAAGGCCATGAACACTCACGGAAACGTGATAAAACGTTTTTTGGGGCGTAGTGCAGCCCCGCCGGCAGTCGCACGTCCTGGGCTCCATTCACCCGGAAGCATTTAGACGCCGAGCGCAGCCCGGTATACCTGTCAATTTTGATAAACCTATTGATTATGGCTTTGGGTAGTGGGTGCGGTTCGCACGCGACGAAACTCCGCTACGAAGCATCGTCATTGCGAGGAGCGCTTGCGACGCGGCAATCCAGGGATGCCATGCCTAGACCCCTGGCCTTTGTGGTCCTGGATTGCCGCGCCGAAGCCGGCTCGCAATGACGGCCCATCATATCTTCCAAACTGACCCACTACCTGGCTTAGGTCCGACTGCGCTCTGGTGCTGGCAAAATATCCTTACGCTCGACGTATTAAGATATTACCAACTACGGCAGGGACATGCGCGTTTGCCCGGTGTCACGATATTTGGCGCGTGGGCGACGTGGCTGATATTGGTTGCGACAGGATGCGTTGCTTCCGGACCATGATGCGCGGCTGGGACCGGATCGAGGCAGCTCTCCGGGGTTGATGGACCGCTCCCGTCCAGCATGAATTTTATTATGACATAATAATGATATTTATGCTTCCCGAACATCGAGCCGCCATGCAGCCGCACTCCGTTGCGGCCGGTCATTGCGCAATGATGCACTGCAGCATTATCGTGCAATGCCTTGCATTGACAGCCCGCGCGGTTGGCCGCTTCACTACCGTCAGACGATATTTCACCGACCAGGAACCCTGCGACATGCTGCTCCGTGCCGCGTTCGTTGCTATTTACCTCACGTGCGCACCATTCCTGGCGCCGGATGCCCATGCCAAGGATGACCTGGTGATCGGGGTGGCGCAGTTTCCATCCAACATGCATCCGGATATCGATTCGGAGGTGATCAAGCTCTACGTCATCGATTTCGCGATCCGCCCGGTCACGGCGTTCGACAAGGATTGGAAGAACTCGTGCCTGCTGTGCACGGAGCTGCCGACGGTCGAGAATGGCTTGGCTAAGATCGAAGAGCTCGGGGACGGCAAGCAGGGCATGGCGGTGACGATAAAGCTCAAGCCCGACCTGAAATGGGGCGACGGCGAACCGGTCACGTCCGCCGACCTCGCATTCACCTGGAAGCTCGGCCGCGACCCGGCCTCTGGTTTCAGCAACAATCATCCCTGGAGCCGCATCGGTGCGGTCGACGTCGTCGACAAGCAGACTGCGGTGCTGCATCTAAAGAGCGTCAACGTGTCCTACAACGAATGGGACCAGTTGCTGCCCGAGCACATCGAGGGGCCGATCTACGCCAAGGCGGCCGCGGCGGGCGACTACATCAAGCAGACGTCGTACAATCGTGCGCCGACGACGCCGGGCCTGTGGAACGGGCCGTTCCTCGTAGCCGACTACCAGTCCGGCGTGCAGGTGGTGCTGGAGCCCAACCCGCATTGGACGGGCGCCAAGCCCGGGTTCAAGCGCATCGTCATCAAGCTGATCGAGAACACGGCGGCGTTGCAGGCCAACCTGCTGTCCGGCGACGTCGACATGACGCCGGGCGACGCCCCGGCGCTCACCATCGACCAGGTCCTGTCGCTGCAGAAGCAGAAGCCCGACCAGTTCGACTACATGTTCAAGCCGAGCCTCAACTACGAGCATATCGACTTCAAGATCGAGAACCCGATCCTGGCCGACCTTCGCGTGCGCCAGGCTATGGCCTACGCGGTGGACCGTGAGACGATGGTGCGGCGGCTGTTCGAGGGCAAGCAGCCGGTCGCCGCGACCTGGGTCAATCCGCTCGATCTGAATCATACCACTGACACCAAGCACTACCCGTATGATCTGGCCAAGGCTCGCGCGCTGCTCGCCGAGGCCGGCTGGACGCCGGGTTCGGACGGCATTTGCCGCGACGCCAAGGGGGGCCGGCTCTCGGTCGAGTTCGTGACGACGGCGGGGAACCGGCTGCGCGAGCTGCAGCAGCAGGTGCTGCAAAGCCAATGGAAGGCCGCATGCATCGAGGCCACGATCCACAACGAACCGGCGCGCACGCTGTTCGGCGAGACGTTGAAGCAGCGCAAATACACCGGGCTCGTGATGTATGCCTGGTCGAGCCCGGTGGGACAGAGCCCGCGGATGACGCTCGGCAGCGATCAGATTCCGATGGCGGCCAACAATTATGGCGGCTCGAACTCTACGGCTTTCAACAACAAGCAGATGGACATCGATATCGCGCGGTCGGAGACGGAGCTCGACCCCGAGAAGCAGAAGCCGCTCTGGGCGGAGATGCAGCAGATTTATGCCGACCAGGTGCCGGTGCTGCCGCTGTTCTTCCGTTCGGAGCAATATGTGCTGCCGAAGTGGCTGAAGGGCTTCGCCCCGACCGGCCATGGCGATTACAGCCCGCTTTGGTCCGAAAACTGGCGCCCGGGCTGACCGGGCAACCGACCAATGGTGCGTTGCTGGAGGTATCCGGCCTGCACGTCGCCTTCCCGCGGCCAGGCGGAGGGCCTGGCAGGACGGAGGGCGGGCAGCGGGAGGTCGTAGCGGGCGTCAGCTACTCGATCGCGCCGGGCCGGACGCTCGGCGTGGTCGGGGAAAGCGGCTGCGGCAAATCGGTGACGGCGCTCGCGATGATGGGGCTCGTGCCCCGGCCCGGCCAAGTCGCGGGCTCGATCCGCTTCGACGGGCGCGAGCTGGTCGGCCAGCCGGAGCCTGCATGGCGGCGGCTGCGCGGCGGGCAGGTGGCGATGGTGTTCCAGGAGCCGATGACGGCGTTGAACCCGGTCATGACGGTCGGCCGGCAGATCGCCGAAGTGCTCGTGCTGCATCGCCGCGTCGCCTGGAGCACGGCGGAGGAGCAGGCGGTCGGCCTGCTGGAGGCGGTCGGCATCAACTCGCCGGGCGACAGGGCGCGGTCCTATCCGCACCAGCTCTCGGGCGGGATGCGCCAGCGCGCGATGATCGCGATGGCCCTCACCTGCGAGCCGAAGCTGCTGATTGCCGACGAGCCCACCACCGCGCTCGACGTGACCATCCAGGCGCAGATCCTCGATCTCATGCTGGAATTGCAGGTGCGCATCGGCATGGCGATCCAGTTCATCAGCCACAACTTGGCGGTGGTGTCCGAGGTCGCGCACGACATCATCGTGATGTATGCCGGCCGCGTCGTGGAGCGGGCGCCGACGGACCTGTTGTTCGCGCGCCCGCTGCATCCCTACACGCTCGGCCTGATCGAGACCCTGCCCGATCCCGACCATCGGGTGGCGCGGCTGCCGGTGATCCCTGGGTCGGTGCCGACGCTGGACGCCGGGCTTACGGGCTGCCGATTTGCCAACCGCTGCGCGCGGGGAGATGCCGATTGCCTGCGGGCGGAGCCGGCGCTTGAGGAATTGCGGCCCGGCCATCTCGTCGCCTGCTTCAAGGCGCGG
>CAXTJW010000135.1:0-2987 GCA_964244305.1 uncultured Acetobacteraceae bacterium | reverse complement strand
GCCGGCGCTTGAGGAATTGCGGCCCGGCCATCTCGTCGCCTGCTTCAAGGCGCGGGCATGAGCGTCGCCTGCTTCAAGGCGCGGGCATGAGCGTCGCCTGCTTCGGGGCGCGCCTATGAAAGGCACGACACCGCTCGTGTCGCTCGACGGCATTAGCGTCGCATTCGACCTCGGCGGCGGCTGGTTCGGGCGGGGGCGGCGTGTGCTGCAGGCGGTGGCGGACGTCTCCCTCGATATTCTGCCCGGCGAGGCCCTGGCGCTGGTCGGCGAGAGCGGCAGCGGCAAGTCCACCCTGGGCAACGTCGTCGCCGGCCTGCAGACGCCGACGACGGGCACGATGCGGTTCATGGGCGAGGCGATGGACGACGCGGTCTGGGTTGAAGCACGGCGAAAAATACAAATCGTGTTCCAGGACCCGTTCGGCGCGCTTGACCCGCGCATGCCGGTCTCGTCCATCGTCGCCGAGCCGCTGCGCATCCAGGGCATCGGCACCAAGGCCGAGCGGCGCGCCCGTGCTGCGGCGCTCGTGGAGCAGGTCGGCCTGCCGCGCGACGCGCTGAACCGCTATCCGCACGAGTTCTCCGGCGGCCAGCGCCAGCGCATCGCCATCGCCCGCGCATTGGCGCCCGACCCGGCGCTGATCGTCGCCGATGAGCCGCTGTCGGCGCTCGACGTGTCGATCCAGAGCCAGGTGCTGAACCTGCTGAAAGAGCTGCAGGAGCAGCGCACCTTGGCATACCTCCTTATCAGCCACGATCTCGCGGTGGTGAACCATCTCGTCGACCGTGTAGCGGTGCTCTACCTCGGCAGGCTGATCGAGCTTGCGCCGCGCGCCGAGCTGTTCGCGACCCCCTCGCACCCCTATACCCAGGCGCTGCTCGATGCAGTGCCGCGCTTCGGGCGCAGGCGCAACCGCCGCGCCATCACGGGCGAAATGCCGAGCCCGCTCTCGCCCCCGTCCGGCTGCGTGTTCCACCCGCGCTGCCCGAAGGCGCAGGCGGTCTGCCGCGTCATGCCCCCCGCGATGCAGCCCGCGCCGGGCCGCCCGGCGCAGTTCGCCGCCTGCCACTTCCAGGACTGAGGACGGGACCATGGCGCAATTCATCCTCGGCCGGCTGCTGCAGTGCCTTCTCGTGCTGCTGGTGATGTCGTTCGTCATTTACAGCCTGATCGGCCTGATGCCCGGCGACCCGATCGACATCATGATCGCGAGCAACCCCGGCGCCACGCCCGAGGTCGTGGCACGCCTCCGCGCGATCTACGGCCTCGACCAGCCGCTCATGCTGCGCTACTGGCATTGGCTGCTGGCGGCGCTGCACGGTGATTTCGGCTTCTCGCGCATTCATTCGCAGCCGGTGCTGGAGGTGCTGCTGCCGGCGCTATGGCAGACGGCCAAGCTGCTGGTGTCGAGCTTCGTCGTCAGCGTCGTGCTGGCCTTCGCGCTCGGCATCCTGGTGTCGCTGCGGCCCGGCGGGATCGTGGACGCGCTTGTCGGCCTGTTCGCCTTCGCCGGCATTTCGATCCCGGTGTTTTGGCTGGCGCTCATGCTCATCCTCGTGTTCGCCGTCAACCTGCACTGGTTCCCGGCGAGCGGCATCGCCAATGTCGGCGACGGCAGCTTCGGCGACCAGTTCCGCCATTTGGTCATGCCGGTCGCGACCCTGTCCCTGGCCAATATCGGCGGCTTCACCCGTTATGTGCGCTCCAGCATGATCGAGACGCTGCGCATGGAGCATGTGCGGACCGCGCGGGCCAAGGGCGCCGGTCCCGGCCGGGTGGTCATGGTCCACGCCTTCCGCAATGCGCTCATTCCCGTGGTGACGGTCATGGGCCTGAATTTCGGCACGCTGTTCGGCGGCGCGCTGCTGACCGAGACGATGTTTGCGCAGCCCGGCATGGGCAAGATGATCTATGATTCCATCCTGGGCAACGACTTCAACCTGGCCCTGACCGGGCTGCTGTTCGCGACCTTGGTGACCTTGGTCTGCAATCTCGCGACGGATATCGCCTATGGGGCGCTCGACCCGCGGATTTCCCTCAAATGAGCTCCAGCGAGGCGAAGATCGTCGCCGATATGCCAATCGATGCAGCCGTCTCGCCGTGGCGGCTACGCTGGCGGCGCTTCTTGCGGCACCGGCCGGGGGTGCTGGCGCTTGGGATGCTGGTGGCGTTGACCTTGTTCTGCCTCGCCGCCTTCCCGTTGCAGGCTCTGCTCGGCATCGATCCCGATGCGACCGACCTGCTGTCGCGCTTCGATCCGCCCTCGGCCGCGCATTGGCTCGGTACCGACGACGCCGGCCGGGACGAGCTGCTGCGGCTCATGATCGGCGGCCAGATTTCGCTGCTGGTGGGGCTGCTCGCGACGGGTGCGGGCGGCGTCGCCGGGCTGGTCGTCGGCGTCGTGGCCGGCTACCTCGGCGGGCGGACCGACGCCGTGCTGATGCGCTTCACCGACGGCATGATCACTTTGCCGCTGCTGCCTTTGCTGATCGTGCTGGGCGCCATCGACCTTACCAAGCTTGGTTTCAGCTCGGAGTTCGCCCACTCCGGCGCGGCTGGGTTCTGGCGCATCGTGATCATCATCTCGATCGTCGACTGGACCTCGATCGCCCGGCTCGTGCGGGCAGCGACCCTTGCGTTGCGGGAGCGCGATTTCGTGCGCGCGGCGCGGGCGAGCGGCGCCGGGCCGGTCTATGTAATGCTGGCACACGTGCTGCCCAACATCGCGAGCCCGATCATCGTCGCCTTCACCTTGACGGTCGGCCGGGTGATTTTGCTCGAGAGCGTGCTGAGCTTTCTCGGGTTCGGCATCGTGCCGCCGACGCCGTCATGGGGCAACATGCTGAACAACGCGCAGGAATTGGTAACGACTGCGCCGGCGCTTGCGGTCTATCCGGGCCTGATGATTTTCGTGACGGTGATCGCGGTAAATTTCCTGGGCAACGGGCTGCAGCACGCCTTCGACCCGCGTTCGGAGAGTTAGACGC
>CAXTJW010000134.1:0-8963 GCA_964244305.1 uncultured Acetobacteraceae bacterium | reverse complement strand
CGCTGTCCGCCCGAGAGTTGCCTCGGGTAGCGGTCGAGCAGGCCGGCGAGGCCCAATATTTCCGCGGCGCGGCCCACGCGCTCATCCATGGCAGCCTTTGGCGCGCGGGCGAGCTTGAGGCTGAATGCCATGTTGTCCCGCACCGTCATGTGCGGATACAGCGCGTAGTTCTGGAAGACCATGGCGATGTCGCGTTGCTTTGGCGGGGTTTTGTTGACGACGCGGCCGCCGATTGCGATCTCTCCGGCGTCGATTTCCTCGAGCCCGGCAATCATGCGCAACAGGGTGCTTTTACCGCAGCCGGACGGTCCGACGAGGACGGCGAACTCGCCATCGGGGATTTCGATGCTGACGCCGTGCAGGATCTGGGTCGCGCCAAAGGCTTTCTTGACGTTGCGTATCGAGACGGTGGCCATGGGCTGGACGGTCCCTCTTTCCGGCCTGCTCCGGCCTTTGCGGAATAACATAGGGTGCAAGAGAATTATTAGCTAGCGGGCCGATGCCGTTCTCGGATAACGCGGTGAAGAATTCATACCGTGAGAACTTATTGGTTGGCGTGCATCTCGACGGAAGTTACGAAAGGCATGATACTTCGTGAATATTTAGCCGTAGTGCGTCCAGGACCTGGTTTATAAACTAGCTTTCCTTCTTAGAGACTTCAGAAACGCTCGAAATAATCTTCATGTTAGCAATGATGAGCGAAATCGGCGGGCTGGAATGCCGGCTTTTGATTGTGATAACCCAAGTGTGTCGCTGAGATTCCGATACAGATCTCAAAAACGTCTTAATATTGTTAAAACGTATCTTTACAATACCCTCGCCATCACATAAAAAGCACAATGGCATGGTTTTTCCAAACCTGGTTGGCTCGGATGCGGCTGCGCACAGGTCTGGCGCTGCCCATACTGGGAACGGCTGCGTCGGCTCTCCTGCTGGACGCTAGACAAATAAAGACAACGAAATTCAACATATGACGCCAGTTCTTGACCTGACGACCTTCAATGCGTCGATGATGCGGTATTTGCCCAAGGGACGGTGGCCGACAGGCGTCTACGACCGAAACCGGCCATTATCGCAACGTTCGCCGATGCTGAGCACGCGGCCTGCGACGGCGACGCTCGTGCAGCCCGACGACAACGTTGCGCACGCCTCTACGATAGCGGAGGTCGTATCCATCCAGGCGGCCGAAATACCGGATTTCCGCGTGCAGGAGGTTGCGGCCGCGGCGCGGTTCGATCAGGCGCTGCGGATGCAGGCGCTGGGGCAGCTTGCCAGCGGGATCGCGCATGACTTCAACAACGTGCTGCAGGCGATCGGCGACGCGTTATTCCTGATCGCGCAGCAGCCCGACGATGCGGAGCGGGTCGCGCGGTTCGCTGCAATCGCCGATGTCGCGGCGCAGCGCGGGGCGGCGATCACCGGACGGCTGCTCTCGCTGTCGCGCAAGGGCAAACCGCGCACTGGTCCGATCGATCCTGCGCTGCTGTTGACTGAAATGGCGGAATTGCTGGTGCCTGCGCTTGGCGCCGGTATCACCATTCGGGTGGTTGCGCCGCCCGGCCTCCCGCCGTTGCTGGCCGACCGCGGGCAGCTTGAGACCGTGCTGATCAATCTCGCGACCAATGCGCGGGATGCTATGCCGGACGGCGGCACATTGGTGCTGTCGGCGGTGGTTGACGCTCACGACCCTGACGGGGGGATTGCGCCGGGTCCGTATGGATTTGTCCGCATCGACGTTTCGGACACTGGCGAAGGCATGGACGCTAAGACACTGGCGCGGGCCAGCGAGCCATTTTTTACCACTAAGGAAGTCGGTCGCGGCACCGGGCTGGGCCTTGCGATGGCGCTGAACTTTGCCGAGGGATCGGGTGGGGCGATGCGGATCGAGAGCGCTCCGGGCATGGGCACGACGGTGCGGCTTTGGCTGCCGGGCGCAAGCAAAGCGGCCTGCTTGCCGGTCCCGCGCCCCATGGCGCCGCCGCGGCTGTGTGGGCGCGTGCTGCTGGTTGACGATGACGGACTGGTGCGGGCGACCTTGGCCGAGCATCTGCGGGCGCTTGGGCTGGATGTGGCGACGGCCTGCGACGGCCCGGCTGGGCTGCGTGCGCTTGCGGCAGATACGAGCATTGCGCTGCTGGTGTCGGATCTGACGATGCCTGGGATGAATGGGGTGGCGTTGATCCAGGCAGCGCAGCGGGCGAGGCCCGGTCTGCCGGCCTTGTTGGTGACGGGCCATGCGGGCGATATGGCGGCGTTGACGCTGGGGCGGCCGATCACCGGGCCGTTCGCTATGCTGCGTAAGCCGGTCTCCGCGGCAGGCCTGCTGGAATGCATCGCTGCATTACTCCCGCAGCGAAATGACGCTTATGCACCGACCCAGACGACCGCGGACTGTGTCGGAGCGCTCGCCTGATTGGTGCTCAAGCGGAGTGGACGCCCTGCCGCTCGACGACCGCGATCCTTAATAGATGTTGATACAAGCCGGTGCCGATTGCCCGCACATGGCCGGCCTCGATGATGTTGGTCGCAAGCAGGATGTCGCCTGGGCGAGCAACCAGAGAGCGAACGCGGCTTCGGGGACATGTTCCTGCATGAAGTGCTGGAACCTGGGCGGACGAGGTGAGTTGCAGGCGTATGGCACAGAATTGGTTTTGGCAGCGCGTCGGGATGCGGGCGGGGCTGGCGTTTGGCGCGGCGACGGGCGGCGGGCTGGTCGCGGACGGCCGCACGATGGATCCGACGATGGCGGCGCTGGTCCGTTTCGTGCGCAAAAGGCCGCCGGATGCCGACGACATCAAGCGGCTTCGGAAGAATTATACGGCATTGCTCGCGTTGGCGGGGCTGCGGCTCGACTGGACGGTGACGATGACGGAACGGACCATTCCGGGATTGCCGCCGGCGCGCGCCTATGCGCCGCGGGGTGCGAAGCGGGGCACGCTGCTGTATTTCCATGGCGGCGGCTTCATCATGGGCAGTCCAGTGGCGCGCGATGGGCTGTGCCGGCAGCTTGCCGCGGGCACGGGGTTGCACGTGATATCGGTGGGTTACCGTCTGGCGCCGGAGCACCCGTTCCCCGCCGCGCATGACGACGCGGCGACGGCGCTGGCGTGGGCGCGACAGCAGGGCGGCGGGCCGCTGCTGGTCGGGGGCGACAGCGCCGGCGCGAATTTGGCGGCCGGATTGGCCCAGGACGGCGGGGTGGACGGGCAGGTGCTGATCTATCCTGTCGTGGACATGGTGCAGTCGGCGGGCCGGTATCCGAGCCTGGATGCGTTCGCGGACGGGTATTTGCTGACCGCCGCGGGAATGGAGGCTTGCGCGCAGGCGCTGATACCGTCGGGGGTGGACCGTGATCAGCCGCGGCTGTCGCCGATCCGGGCGGATTTGTCGCGCAGCGCCCCGGCACTGATTGTGGTGGCCGGATTCGACCCGCTGCGAGACCAGGGGGTGGCGTATGCGAAGGCGCTGCGTGCGGCAGGGCGGCCGGTCGAGCTGTTGGAGGAGAAGGCGCTCGTGCACGGATTTGCGGATTTCGCCGGCGTGGTGCCCGAGGCCCGGCGCGCGGTCGGACGAATGGTGCAATCCGTGCGCGGGATGGTTTGACGCTGCTGTGCCGCGATTGCGATTGGGTTGCGCCGGTTGGATGGGCGCGGGCGCAGTCCTACATGTCTTTTCGGCATGTTTTGCCGGCCATGCTCAGCCGGGCGCTCGAGGCGCTGTAGGCTTGAGCAGGTCTCTGCTGGATCTGAGGTATTGATGAATCGACGCGATCCTATCTGGCTGGCCTGGGCGATCGGGCTCGCCTTGGCGGCTGCTGTGTACGTCATCGGTCCCGATCGGTTCGTCTTTCGCGTGGTCGACTCGCTGCATGTGCTGGCGTGGCGCATCAGCGAGGCGATCGAGGACTTGTCGGTGCTGGCGCTCGACATGGTGCGGGCGTTGGCGATCGGGCTGTTCGCAACCTTCGTCGTGTTGGCGATCGCGGTGACGCGTCGCGGTGGCCGTGGCCGCGGAGCGCTGCTGCTGGTCACGCTGCTGTTCGCGATGCTGGCCGGCGGTGGGGTGGAGGCGGCCGCGCCGAATGCGCGCTGGACGGCGGCGCTGCTGTTGTCGGGCGCCGGGGCGGCAATCATGACCGGGCGCTTGCGACAGACCGGCGCCATCGTGCCGCGCTGAGCGGAGTGCGGCCGGCATCAACGGGCATTGAGCATGGCGACGATCAGGTCGATGCCCTGCGCGTGCCAGCGCTGCACCGCCTTATGGTCGGCGCCGACCGCAATGCCTAAGCGGCGCCAGCTGAACAGGTAACGGCCTGTCGCCGGGTTGATGAGGCAGCGTGCGCCGACGACCCGGCGCAGCACGAACTTGTCGGCGGGGATGCGCGGGATCCAGGCGAGCACGCGGTCCATGCGGTCGATTGCGGCGGCGCTTGGGACGGCCGGACGGATTTGGCTCCGGCCGGGCGCATAGGCGCTGGGAGCGTCGCGCACCCATTCGAGACCGCTTTGGCGCAGCCGGGTGGACGGGCCCGATTGCGGCAGCGCGAGCAGGGTGCAACCGGCTTCCTCCAACGCGGCCTGAACGAGCTCCGCAGTGGCGCGGGTCGTGCGGAAATCCGGCGGGTCGATGGGTGTCGCAGTCTTGCCGCTCGCGATGGCGCCGGTCATTGCGGGAGCTCCAAATACACGGGGAAGGGGTAGATGGATTGGTCGAGAACGGTTCCCCGGGTGATGCCGCCCCAGCTTATCGGGTGCCCTGAGGGGAGAGCGGGTCGGTCGAGCGGGCCTGGCCGGCCACGGACGACGTAGATGAGCGGCTGCGAGCTGACTGGGCTGGGGGTCGAGGCGGAGCGCTCGGGATGTGTGCTGGCGTCGGACACTGGATGGGGCATGAGTGTTTCCGTTTCGTTCACGTCATAAGTTAGTTTTCCTACGCCTTGCAGGTCAAGCGATGTTTTACAACTCTGGCGCGAGCGTCATGGGATCAGATGGATGCGCGCGAGGCGGGATAGGCCGAGTATGCGCGGCGTCATGGAAGCGAGATCGGTTGATCGCGGTTTGAGAATGGTCGTGGGTGGCGCGGCATGTGGTGGCTTCGCGTCAGCCGAGGTTGGGTCCGCCGGGTCAGGTCATCGCGATATCGGGCATGAAGTTAGCGAGCGTAAGCCGGTGGCGGCGGCAGAGCGGCCCCACGCAGCAGTGCGCCGAGATAGAGAAATCAATCATTTCATTAACTATTTATTAATTTAGATCGGTTTGCTTTTGCCTGGGAAGGATTTTTGAGAATCTTTTCGAATAGAAGTATGAGAAGCAATCTTAGATCTCAATCCTAGTTGATTGAGTAATGCGCAAATTACATCATTTTTCCTAACAAACACTGGGTCAATACATTCTCCGTGACTTGAGGAACTGCAAATTATGTTGCATGTAGTTGTTGTATCAATTAGTGAGAGCCTACGAAATCCCCGGGGTCACTTTCGATGACGACAATTATGGGCGGCACTGGCATTCAAGCCACGTTCAGCAGCGGCAGCAATGACCAGAATGGCCTGGCCGCGACTTTGGCGAGCCAAATCTCTGCAGGGCTCATCGGCGGTTCGCTTACGCGGACAAACAACGTCAACCCGTCGGTTGGTACGGGGTTTTTCCTTTCCGCGGCCTACAATACGACGATCGTGATGCAGCCGGCGGTCACGGCCTTGGCGCTGACGAGCGGCGGAGCGGTCTCAGTGATCGGTTCAGGCGCGCAGCATCAGCAGATCCTGGGCGGCAGCGGCAACTTGACCTTCTTCACCAATGGCGGATCGGGCACCGTGGTGACCGGCGACGGCAACAACCTGCTGGGCACGCCGACATCGGGCGGAACGGGCTTCACCTTCGTCACCGGCGCGGGTAACGACACGATCGTGGCGGCGAGCGGAAACAACATCGTCTCGGCTGGCGCGGGCTCCAACCTCATCAGCACCGGGTCCGGCAGCAACCTGGTCTACTCGAACGGCGTCGACACCATCGTGGCCGGGGCTGGCCTGGCGGCTGATACGGTGATCGGCGGCGCCTATTCGGCCTTTATTGCCGAGGGCAGCAAGGACGTCGTGTTCCTCGGCGGTTCGGGCACGGTGACAGTGCTGGCCGGCACCGGCAGCGACACGGTGTCCGTGGGCCTGGGCGGCGGTTTGGTCCAAGGCGGATTGGCCGGCAACAATCTACTGCTCGGCGGCAACGGCACGGTCGGATCGACGCTGTTCGGCGGCGGCGGCGGCGACGTGCTGTTTGCACGCGGCAGCGGCACCTCGCTGCTGCAGGCAGGCGCCGGCAACGAGACTCTGTCGGGCGCTGGGGCGACAGGGGGCAACTACTATTTTACCGGCCAGGGCAACGCGGTGATTGGCGGCGGCGTCGGCAACGACACCATCTTTGCCGGCAGCGGCAACTCGACCGTTGACGGCGGCGCCGGCGCCGACATTGTCGCTATCGTGAATGGCCGAGCCGGCGGCACGATTCTGCTGAACGGCTTCGCGAGCGGCGCGGATGTGGTGTCGCTGCAGGGCTATGGGGCGGACGAGGCAGCGCGGGCGAACGCGGCGGCCGGTGGTTCGAACACGATTACACTGTCGGACAACACGAGGATCACGTTCGGCGGCCTGGCGAGCATATCGGCGACGACGTTCGTCTAGTGGTGCGAATCAGACGGAAGCATCCGTCTGATTCGGACCACTAGCCTTTGTCTGGTGGGCCGATTCACCTAACATTCGGGACTCGAACGTTAGGATCGGACCACTAGCTGGACCTCGGATCGCACGATCAGCACGGCTTTCACGCCGTCCAGCGTCGTGACACAGGCCCGCGGCTACCGTCTTATCGGGTCGGCGCGCTGACTGCCTAACCCGCATTCGTCAGCGCCAGTCGCACAGGCCGGCGTCGTCCGAACTTAAGCTTGCACAGCCTTCGGATTGGGCAGGGGTTCGCCGGTGAGCGTCCCTGTCATGCCATCCCCATCACAGCGCCAACCTTGCAATGCCCCTTGTCCGCTGCGAGCGGGCCACCCGTGTCGATGCGCCCCGACGCTGGGCTGCAAGCATCCGGCACCATGAAAAGCGCCTGAACCCAATCCTTTTTGCATATGACGGCGCGGAATTCCTGCGATCGGCAGCGCTGATTCCGCCAGCGACGACGAAGGTTAACTTTTGTCAATACGCTCGATCATTCCGTAAGCGATTAATCTGTCCTGTGAAGCCTGGATAGCCAACGTCGCTACGCCCGAAAACACGTTGCTGTCCAGTGACGATCGTTGTTGCCATAACGGAGCCAATCCTCGATGCGGATAGCCATTCTGAGCGAACTGTTTCCGCCGAGCGTTGGCGGTCAGGAAATCCGCTTTGCCGAGCTTGCCGAAGTGCTGGTGCAGCAGGGCCACACCGTCGACGTGTTTTGCCTGGCGCATAATGCGACGGTCGCGGCCTATGAAAATCCGTCGCCGGGGTTCACGATCACCCGCCGGCCGCGCGTGCCGTCCTATCGCCTGCCCACCATCAAGCTGCTGCCGCGTTCGCTGACCGGCATGGTTCGGTATGCGATCGGGGCGCGACGCTGGCTGGCTCAGGGCCAGTTCGACGCCATCATCATGAACCAGTGGCCGTTGCTGCATGTGCTGGCGATCCGCTCGCGTGATCGCCGCCGGGCCGTCATCGACTGGTGCGAGATCAGGCCGGGACTGGTCTACCGCCTGTTCCAGGGCCTGCTGCCGCGGCTTTGCGCCGCCAACACCGCCGTGTCGGAGGAGGTGCAGGCGCATATCGCCGCCAGAAGCGGCAGTCCCGTCATGCTCATGCCGAGCGGCATCATGCCCGGCTGTTACGACGCCGGCGTTCCGTCGAACCGGGCGGGCCTGCTCTATGTCGGCCGGTTGGCGCCGCATAAGGGCATCCCTTTGCTGGTAGCCGCATTCAACGAGCTGCGCCGTCGCGGCCACGTGTGCACGCTGACGATCGCTGGCGAGGGACCGGCCCGGGTCGCCGTTCAGGCGGCAATCACGGCGTCCCCCTATGTCATGGACATCGACCTGCTCGGCGCAGTCACCGAGGAGCAGAAACGGTCGCTGCTCGCCAACAGCAAGGTGCTTGTCCTGCCAAGCCAACGCGAGGGCTTTCCGCGCGTGGTGGCGGAGGCGATGGCGAGCGGCCTGCCTATCGTCACTGCGGACTATCCGGGGAACGGCACCGTCGGCGTGCTGCGTCAGGCCGGTTGCGGCGTCTCGGCGAACCCGACCGCGACGGACATCGCGGACGGCATCGAGACGGTGCTCTCCGACTGGGACCACTATTCCCAATTCGCCACGCTTGCCGCCGAACGGCTCGACTGGAGACAGTTGGCCGCCGAACTCGCGCCATTCCTGCACGCCGCGGCGAACAGGCCCGCGCGTCCGCAGCGGATCGCCGAACCCGCTCTCTCCATCACAACCTAAAGGGTCTTTTCAGTGCGAATAGTCGTTACCGGCGGCGCCGGATTTGTTGGCAAGCATCTGCTCGACTGGCTCGTCGAACGCGGTCACGAGGCGCTCGTGATCGACGATTTCTCGACGGGACGCCCGGCGCATGTGCCATCGGGCGTAGCGGTCGAGCGCCTCGACCTTACCGAGTCCAGCGCAAAAAGCCTGGCGACGCTGCTGTCCGGCTTCGGTGCCGAGGGCGTCGTGCACCTGGCCGCCATGCATTTCATTCCGGACTGCATGGCCCGGCCCGAGCGCACGTTCCAGGTCAACACGCAGACCACCCATACGCTGGTCGAGGCATTGGCGCAGCATCCGGTGCAGCGCATGGTGATCGCCTCGACGATGGACGTCTATGCGGTCGCCGACCGCCCGCATGCCGAGACGGATACGCTGGAGCCGGCGAACGTCTATGGCCTGTCGAAGGCGCTGAGCGAAGAGATCATCGGCGTCGGCCTGCGCCGGCAGGCATTCCGGTC
>CAXTJW010000133.1:6930-8969 GCA_964244305.1 uncultured Acetobacteraceae bacterium | reverse complement strand
GGCGCAGGCGCTCGCCGGCCGAACCATGCGATGCCGCTGACCACGGTCATCCCGGCCGCCAACCCGGTGGCGAATCCGGTGGCGAGCGTGCCCGCCAGCCTGCGCGGGCGCTTAGGCTCGGCCATCGCGCTGCTCCCAACGGCCCAGCAGCAGGCTCGCGCCGATCAGCAAGCCGCCCAGCCCGCAAAGCGCCAGGATATCCGTGATGGTCACGTCGAGCCGGTCCCTGAAGGCCGGGGTGATGAGCCAGAACATTTCGATCAGATGCGCGAACAGCACAGCGCCGGCGGCGAAGGCGAGCGATGTGGTCACGACTTCGTAGCGCCGGGGCAGCAATAGAAGCAGGGCGGCGGCGCAGGCTCCGACCGCGGTCCGCTCAGCCAACAGGCCGATGCCCGCGGCGCGCCGCTGATACCAAACGACCTCGTTGGGCAGGTTGGCGGACCAGGTGATGATGAACTGGGTGAACTCGAGGAAGATCCATGCGCCGAGCAGGCACAGGAACAGGGCCGCGAGGCCGCCTGGCGCCGTCCATGGCCGGCTGTTCCAGGCGGCGAGCAGCACCGCGACCGAAACCGCCGCCCCGCATTGCGACACCATGACCAGCAGCCCGAACGACGTCGACCCCAGCCCAGGATCGAGCGAGAGCGCCCAATCGGTCGCAGCGACCGTGCCGATGATCGAGTGGACCGCCAGGCCGACGACGGCGAGCGCTCGCCGCGGGCCTGTGGCATGGCTTGGACGCCTTTGGAACACCAGGGATAGCAGGGTCCAAAGCGCCAAGAACACGACGGCGCGTATGACGAATGGCGTGGTCGCGCCATGCAGCGAGGCCGCGCGAAGCGCTGCGTCCGAAAACAGCGCATCGGAATTGAGCAGCACGGGCGTCGCCAGCAGCGCCAGCACAGGCAGCGCAGCGACGATACTGCGCAACGGGTCCGAGAGCGCGGCATCGGCGGCGCCAGCGATCTCGAGCGCCATCAGCAGCGCGAGCGCGCCGACGGGGATGCCGAGGCAGAGCAGCCAGGCGGCCAGATAGGACGGCAGCACCCGCACGCCGCCCAGCAGAGCCAGCGCCAGCACGATGCCAAGCGCCACGACGCCGATCGCCACCGGCATGAGCGCTCCCCGCTTCATGGCCGTGGCCTCACTTCGACGCCTCGAGCCGGGCCTGGTCCTCGGCCGGCAATGCGGCGGGGTCGGCGGCCTGGCTGGCCTGCAGCGCGCGGATGTAGGCGGTGATCGCCCAGCGGTCGGCCGAGGGCACCCGGGCGGCGAAGCTGTACATCCCGCCTTGGCCGTTGGTGATCACTTCGTAGAAGTGCTCGGCCGGGGCATGCAGCAGCTTGTCGGTCCATAGCGTACCCGGGTTTTGGAAGCCGCGCTGCACGATCATGCCCAGCCCGTCGCCGGACTGTCCGTGGCAGGTCGAGCAGAAGATGTTGTAGCGTTGCTGACCGCGCTCCAGCATGCCGGCGGTGATGACGCGGGGCTGCGGCACATCGGGATCGGTCGGATTGCGAGGAACCGTCCCGGCGACGGGCAGGCGCATCGTCGAGTGGTCGCGGAACATGTTGTTGCGGTCCCAGCTCTGCTGACGGTCCTGAGTATACATATTGTCCCGTTTGCAGCCCGCGAGGGCCAGCAAGGCCGCGAAACCGAGGGTCGCCGCGCGGATTACCGGCCGAATCATCGGGGCACCTCATGGATCGCGACCGGCTGCAGCGCCAATCCATGCAGCGCCTGCGTGACGCCCGCGACGTCGAACCCGTCGCCACCCGCCTCGACCGCGAGGAAAAATCGATCCTGGCTCGCGCGGGTGAAGCCCGGCATGTTGAACGCCGGATGGTTCAACCGTGGCAGCCGGTTCAAGACAACCATCGCGAGCACAACCAACGCCGCCGCCACCATGAGCGAGAAGGCGAAGCTCGGCACGATGTAGGACGGCCAGCTCACGTCCGGCCGGCCGCCGATGTTCAGCTTATAGGCATAGCCCGTGGCATAGACGCACATCGCCATGAAGGCCGCGAACGCCAGCA
>CAXTJW010000133.1:0-6830 GCA_964244305.1 uncultured Acetobacteraceae bacterium | reverse complement strand
TAGGCATAGCCCGTGGCATAGACGCACATCGCCATGAAGGCCGCGAACGCCAGCAAAACTCCCAGGACCGCGAAGGGCCGCACCGCCTCCGGGTGGAACTCCAGCGCATCCGCGAGGCCGGGCACCGGCACCGGCGTGAAGGCGTCGAGCCGGCCCAGCCGACGGTCCCGCAACGCCCGCACCGCGGCGAGCAGGGCGTCCGGCGTGGCGAACTCTGCGCCGACCGCATAAAGCGGCGCCTCTGCTTCGTGCTTCTCGGGTTCACCTGCCACTGAGCGCCCTTTCGTCGACCTGCATCCGGCGCAGTTCCAGGATGGACACGACGGGCAGCGTTCGCACCGCGAGCAGCAGCAGCACCAGGAACAGCCCAACCGTGCCGGCGAACGTCGCCGCCTCCCACAGATTTATCGCGTACGGGTGCGCCATCGACGGTAGGAAATCGTGCTGCAAGGTGACGACGATCACCATGAAATGGTCGCCGAACATGCCGACACCCACGAGCAGCCCAACGACGGCAAGCAGCCCCGGCGAGCGCCGCAGCGCCGGCAGCCAGAACAACTGCACCGGCAGGAGCGCGCACAGCACGATCGACCAGGCGGCCCAGGCGTGCGGGCCAAAGAAACGGCGCACGCTCACGGCATGCTCGTAGGCGTCGCCGTGCAGGGCGGTCCCATAAAGCTCCGCGCCGTAGCAATAGATGTTCACCGCCGCCAAGGCGAGCATGAGCTTGGCGAGAATGGAGACGTGCCGGGCGGTGATCAATGCCTGCAGGTGCAGCACGCTGCGCAGCATCACGACCACGGCTGAGACGATGCCGACGCCCTGGAACACCGCCGCGAACAAATAGGATGTGGGCAGCAGCGTATCGTGCCAGCCGGGCTCGACGGAACCGGCGAACATCACCGCGGCGCCGGTCTGCAATGTGACGACCAGAAGGACACTCAGCAATGCGAGCGTGCGGTAGGTCTGCCGCCAACGTTCCCAGTGCACCGCCGAGCCGCGCCAGCCCAGCGCCGCGATGCCGTAAATCTGCGCTCGCAGGATGCCCTTGCCGTTTGCCGCCAAAGCCCGCTCGACCGCCCGGTCGCGCAGGGTCGCGAGGTCGGGCAGCATGCCGACATACCAAAAGCTGAGTGAGATCACGAGCATGGCCAGGATGTCGAACTCGTCCCAAACCAGCGGGCTGCGGAACTGCGGCCACAGCAGCAGGGTGTTGGGGTAGGGCAGGTTCCAATAGAACAGCCACGGCCGGCCGAGATGGATGATCGGATACAGCCCGGCCGCCACGACGGAAATCACCGCCACCGTCTCCGCCATCCGGTTGACGGCGCTGCGCCACTCGAGGCCGAGCAGCAACAAGGCCCCCGACACCAATAGCCCGCCGCTGGCGATGCCGATCCACCAGTCATAGCTTACGATGTCGAGCGCCCAGGTGACCGGGACGTTGTTGCCCCAGATGCCGACACCCTTGATGAACAATGCGGCCAGCGAGACGACGAGCAGTCCGGACAAGCCTAGGGCGGCCGCAAACGCGATCCACCAGCGCAGCCCGAGCGGATGGTCGAAGGCGATCGAGGCGACTTCGCGACCGACGGAGTCGTAGGTCGCGCTGGGGGCAATGAGCCCGCCACGCAATGCAAGATCGCTTGGCATCAGCCCTCCAGCTCCGAGGGGGCGCGCTTGGCGAGGTAGGTCGTGCGCGGCCGCACCCCCAGTTCGTCGAGCAGCCCGTAGTTGCGGTTGTCGGCCCGGGCGGTGCGCACGGCGCTGGCCGGGTCGCCGAGGTCGCCGAAGCTGATTGCGCGGGTCGGGCAGGCGCCCTGGCACGCGGTCACGACGGCGCCGTCCGGGATATGCCCGTCGCCCTTGTCGGCGTCGATCCGGGCATTGGCGATGCGCTGGACGCAGTAGGTGCATTTCTCCATCACCCCGGCGGCGCGGACGGTGACGCCTGGATTGCGCTGAAGCTGCACCGAGGGCTGCGCGCCGCCGCTGTAATCGAGGTAGTTGAAGCGCCGCACCTTATAAGGACAGTAGCCGGAGCAGGCGCGAGTGCCGACGCAGCGGTTATACACCATGAGATTCAATCCCTCGTGGTCGTGCAGCGTCGCCTCGACCGGGCAGCCGACCTCGCAGGGCGCATCCTCGCAGTGCATGCACGGGACCGGCTGGAAATGCGTGGCCGGAGCGTCGAGCGGTCCGGCGTGATAGCGGTCGATACGCAGCCAGTGCATCTCGCGGCCCAGCGCGACCTCTTCCTTGCCGACGACGGCGATGTTGTTCTCGGACTGGCAGGCCACGACGCAGGCGTTGCATCCGATGCAGGCGTCGAGGTCGATCACCATGCCCCAGGCCCGGCCGTTGTCCACCTGCTTCGGGTAAAACGACGCGAGCTCCGGCGCCGGCGGCTGCACCGTGCCCATCTTCTGCATGCGGACGAAGTCGTGCCCCTCCATGCTGCCATGGTCCTGGGTGGACACGACCTTGGCCTGCCGCCCGGTCTTGGTCAGCACAGCACCCGCCGATTGGTCGCCGGACCCGGTGCGGAGGGGATAGGCGTTGTAGCCCAGTCCGGCCGCCAGGATGTCCGGCGCGGCCCGGCCATAGCCGAAGTACGCCGTCACCGCGTCGTCCGCATGGCCCGGCACGATCCAGGCCGGCCCCTCGATGCTGCGGTCGCCCACCGCCAGCGTCACAAGGTCGCCATTCGCCAACTTCTCGCGCTCGGCAAGGCCAGGGCTTATGGCGACGATGTTGTCCCACACGACCTTGGTCTGGGGTTTCGGCAGCTCCTGCAGCCAGGCATTGGCGGCCACGCTGCCGTCCCAGACGTTGGGATCGGGGCGGAACAGTATTGTGAGGCCCTGCGTCGAGGCCGGCGCGGCCGAAGCGGAGGCTGGTGCGGCGGTCACGGCGACCTCCGGCAGTGCGCTTCCGGTCAGGAAGCCGTCATGCACGGATTGTTGCCAGCGCGCCTCGAATGCGGCCGGGTCCTGTCCCTGGCCCCAATGGTCGCGCAGCAGGTCGTAGCCGCTGTGGGGCTCGGCGAAGATCGACAGGATTTCCGGCACGGTCCGGCCGGAATACAGCGGCAGGATGGTGGGCTGGACGAACGTCACGGTCCCGTCCATGGCCCGCGCGTCGCCCCAGGACTCCAGCGGATGCGCCAGTGGCAGGTGCCATTCCGAATGGGCGGCGGTCTCGTCCACATAGCTGCCGGCGTGTATCTTCAACGCCACTCGGCCGAGCGCGGCGGTGAAGCCGAGATCCGCCGGGGCGGTGTAGACGGGGTTGGTGTCCAGCATGAGCAGGACGGACACTTCGCCGGCCGTCATCGCAGTGACCAGCTCGGACAATGGGGCGGCCGGGGCCAGCACGGGGTCGGTGTAGGTGATGGTATGCCCAGCGTTGCCGAGCGCCGCATTGAGCCGGTGCACCGCGGCGTGCTCGGCCGCCGGCTGCGCGGCCCCGGTCACGACGATCGACTGACCGCGCGCCGACCGCAGCGCCGCCGCGGCGCGCACCAGCCACGGATCGTCGGCAGCGTCGCCATTCACCGCCGCCAGAAGCCGGTCCGCCAGGCCCGCCAAAGCGCCAGGGCCGGCTACGGTGTGGAAGTCCGCCTTGGCGCTGGTGAGGTTCGGCGTCGCGCTTGCGCTGTGCATCGCCAGCAGCCCGCCCTGCGCCGCGGCTGCCTGACGCGCCGACACCCAATCCAGCGCAGTGCCGACCTGGCCCGGCCCTGCGTCCAGGAAGTCGCCCGCCAGCGACACCACCACCTTGGCCCGGTCGAAATGCAGCCGCGTCTCGACCGGACGGCCAAACGCCGCCTGCGCGCCGTCATACAGTCCGGTGCGCGCGACCGGGGTATGGGTATGCCAGCGCATTTCCGGATACGCCTGCTGCAACGCCGCCAACTGCGCTGCCAGCGACGGCGACGTGACGGGGCCGGTCAGTATCCGCAGCCCGCGGCCATGGTGGGCGCGCACGGTGGCGGCCGGCTCCGCCATCGCACCGGCCAGCGCCTGCCATGAGCCCGGCCGGTTGAGATGCCGCACCGTCTGCGAGCGGAACGGGTCGTACATGCCCAGCACCGAGGCCTGGCCCAGCACGTCGGTGCCGCCGCGGCTCCACGGATGCTCGGGGTTGCCCTCGATCTTGAGAGGACGCCCGTTCACCGTCGTGATGATGGCGCCGTTGGCGAAGCCGTCGAACAGCGTCGCCGACGCGTAGTTCACCGGGATGCCGGGCTGGGTGTGCAGGGGATTGCGGACATAGGGGATCTCGTGGTCGCGCCCATCCTCCTCGCCGCAGCCGGTCAGCCCGGCGAGCGCGAACGAGGCCGCCATGACCTGCAGGAACCGCCGCCGGTCCGGGCCACCCGCCAGCCGCGCGGCGGCCGGGAACTCGGCCATGATGAAGCTGCGGAACGCCGGCGTGAGCGCGACCTCGTCCAGGCTGCGCCAGGACGCCGAACCGCTGGCGAGCTTCGCACGCAGGGCGGCGATGTCGTGCGGCGGCTTCATCGGTGGCATATCGAACAGTCGGACAGCTCGCCGGCGGAGCGGATGTGGTTCGCCGCCACCAACTGCGGGCCGATCTTGTCCTGGTCGGGCGGCGGCGACCATTCCATGTTCCACACCTGGTCGGGCGTGCGGATGAACTTTTCCGGCTGGCGATGGCAGCTCAGGCAGAACTGCATCTCGAACGCGTTGGCCCGGTAGGTGAGCTGCATCGTGTCGACGGCGCCGTGGCAGGTCGAGCAGCCGATGCCCTTGGTGACGTGGATCGAGTGGTTGTACTGCACGTAGTCCGGCAGCCGGTTGACCCGCACCCACGCGATCGGCGTGTTGTTCGCCAGGCTATCGCGCACCGGGGCGAGCATCGGCGAACCGGTCCAGATCTGCGAGTGGCAGCTCATGCAGGTCCAGGTCTGCGGCAGGCCGGGTGTGGCCGCGTATTCGACCTGTTGATGACAATTGCGGCAGTCGATGCCGAGCTCGCCGGAGTGGTGCTTGTGGCTGAACGGCACCGGCTGCTCCGGCGCGATGCCGACACCTTTTATGTAGTCGGAGCGTGACACGCCGCCCACGACCACGAAGCCCGAGACCACGACGGCGAGCGTGCCGAACAGGAACAGGCGCATGACTGCGTCGGCGCCTGGGGCAAATAGCTGTTTCAAGGGTTGGTCCTCACGCATGGCGGCAGCTTAGCCGGCAACGTCAGGGCAGGGACATCGTTCAATGCCGCATGCTGCCCCGGCTCACGTTGCGCTGCCTTGCGCTGCCTCTCATTGGAACGACCGCGGCGTTGTGCTGCGAACACGATGGCGCCGATCCCCAGCACCGTGACCGCGCCGGCAATGCGCAGCACCTTCATGATCGCGAGCGTATAACGGCCGGTTGCCGGGTCGAAATGGAAGCATAACAGCAGGATCGGCGACGCTTTCTGGCCGATCTCGCCGCTCGCCGCCCGTGCCAGGCCGGCTTGCACGTCGCCGGGCGAATAGCCGACGCCGAGCAGGTAGCCGGATACGACGCCGGCCGGCGTTGCGAAAATGATCCCGGCCGGGTGCAGAAACTGCGCCAGCGCCGGGTCGTAGCGGCTGCGGTATCCGGCGGCGGCCTCGACGGCCTCGATGCTTGCGGCGTTGCCGGTCAGGAAGTGCCAGCCAGCGGGGTCGGCCGGGTAGCGCGCGAGATCGCTGGCCTGCGCGGCTGCGGCGTCCTTCGGCGTCTCGTTCGGGTCGATGCTGACGAATGCAAGCTGATAGTCGCGGCCCGCCTGCAGGCCGGTCAGCTGCAATGCCGCGAACATGTCCTCGCGCACCACGCCGCACAGGTTCGGGCAGTGGAAATAGCCGAACGCCAGCACCAGCGGCTTGCCAGCAAGCGAGCCGAACGAGACCGGGTGGCCCACCGCATCGTTGAACGCTACGTCGAGTGGAAGCTGCGCGCCGGGTTTTTGGTCGAACGCGAAGGCGTCGAGGCCATCGGCCCATGCCGGGGCCGCGAGCAGCGCAAGTAGCATCACGAGCCGTCGCACGGACGCCTCAATATTGCCGTTTGCGAGATGACCGGTGGCGCATCGCAGAGTGGACCCTTGTCGAAATTTTTCTTGGAATTGAGAGGCGGTGCAATGAAACGACGGTTGTTCGTGCCTTCGTGAGGGGAATTGGAATGGCACGACTAGGCGTCAACCGGCTTGCGGGAAAAAGACCATGCCTACGCAAAACGGCCGTATTGAACGTCAACCGCGCTCCCTGGGCGCCGTCGATCAGTGCGAACGCCGGACCGCCACACGAACACGACCCTGATCGACGACGAGCGCGATGTCCACCCGCCCGAGGAACACGTTCTGGAGCGGTGGGGTATGAAGTGCGGAGCCTGCAAAGGCACGGGGCCTTGGACGGCTTACCGGTATCGAATACAGCATACCAATCGACTACGGGCTGGCGACGACGGGCTGGCACGACGCGCAATCGGTCCTGAATGAAGGGAATGCAGGATTTGCTGAACCAAAAACGGGTGCTGGTCCCGGTGAGCATGGGTCCGGAGGGCCTGCACCTCCTGGAGCGGCGTCCCGACCTGCAGGTCACCCGCTACGACGCGGCCATCGCAGCCGCCGAGTTCCACGCCTTGCTGCGCGACACCGCCGCCGTCGCATTGTCCTGGACGCCGTTCCGTCCGCCGGAACTGGCCGCGGCGCCGCGGCTCGAGGTCGTCGCACGGCTCGGCGTCGGGTTCGATGCGGTGGACGTCCCGGCCCTGACGGCGCGCGGCATCCCGCTCATGGTGGTCGGCACCGCCAACTCCCGCGCCGTCGCCGAG
>CAXTJW010000132.1:2728-9031 GCA_964244305.1 uncultured Acetobacteraceae bacterium | reverse complement strand
TAGACGGTATCGTAGCCCAATATCCACATGAACGCCGCCGCATACAGCAGCAGGGCCGAAAGATCGATGGATCCCGTCGCTGCGGCGTAGCCCATCGGCGCGCCCCAGCCGAAGGTGAGGCCCAAAACCGCCTGTGGCCACCATGTCAGGCGTTTTGCCAGTGGATACAGCGCCACCAACGCCAGCGATCCCACGCCCAGCGCCTGCGCGAGACCGTTCAACTGTATCAAGATAAGCAAGCCAAGGCAGAGCAACGTGGCGAGAAACCCAAACGCCTGCCGCATGCGCAAGGCGCCGCTCGCAAGCGGCCGCCCGGCCGTCCGCGTCACGAGGCGGTCCAAGTCGCGGTCCCACATGTCGTTCACGACGCAACCCGCGCCGCGCATCACTACGCTCCCCACGCCGAAAAGTATAACGAGCCATACGGCACGCGCATTCATAGGTCCTGTCAGCAGGATGCCCCACAGACCCGGCAGAAAGAGCAACCAAGCGCCGATCGGACGGTCCAGTCGCGCCAGCATCGCATAGGGGCGCCACGTGGACGGCAGCCGTGCGACCCAGCCATCCCACCCGATGTCGGTCCAATCCACCATCGGCGCATCCATACGAAGGAAGCAGCGGCCGCACCAGCCCGATCGAGCAGGTTGTTTAAGCGAACTCAGCGCCCGGGCCGTTTGAGCACCACGGCAGGCGCCAATCTGGTCACGGCGCTGGCTCCGCGTGCGAGACGCGCCAATGGCCGCGGCCGGCGCGCTTGACCTCATACATCACTTGGTCGGCGCGCTGCAGGAGGCTTTCGAGCCCCTCGCCGCCGGCGGGCTGACGGCAAGCGATGCCGATCGATAGGGTCATCTCCCTCTCCTGCCCTGTCATCAAATGAGCGAGGGCTTGCGGACAGCCGATACGTAGCCCCTCGGCGCGCTCGGCAGCGGTCAGCTCGTCCGAGCCGTCGAGCCATAGCGCGAACTCATCGCCGCCGAGACGCGCGACGAGGTCGGCGGGGCGCACGGTCCGGCGCAGCAGCTCGGCAACCAACACGAGTGCAGCGTCGCCGGCCTCATGCCCCAATCGATCATTGAGAAGCTTCATCCGGTCCAGGTCGACGAACAAAAGTGTGCCGGGCAAGGCCTCCCGGTCCAGCCGGTCGATCCGCCGCCCGGCCTCGTCCAAAAATGCCCGGCGGTTCAGCAAGCCGGTCAGCGGATCGGTCCGCGCCTGGTTCGCCAATTCGCGCTGGATAGATTCGTGTTCCATAACCATGCGGATCAGCCCAGTGACCGATGCCGCCAACTTGAGATCGTCGCTCGTCCACGCCGGGCCACCGGCGGCACGCCAAACAACGAGGCCGGCCCGTTCGCCAAACCGCGTAGAGGCAGGGCAGGCCAGCAGCTTATAGCCGTGCGGAGTATGCTCGACGCTCACCGCGTCATCTTGCCCATGCAGCAACGCCAAGGCGTCCGCGAGTATCGGTAGCGGGTCCGCTCCGACTTGCTGCAGCACGGGCCATGGCAGCGGCGGCGGTTCGTCGAGCGACGTCGTCGCCAAATCCAGCAAAATAGCCCCCGCCGCACCCAGCGCGAGCATGATCGCGTTCAGCCCCGCCAGCATCATGTGCGGCGCCATCAACTCCTGTCGCATTTGGTTCATCGTGTGATCCAGCACGTCCACACGGTGCAACGCCGCCGCAGCGGCTAGATCGCGTTGTTCCTGCTCGGTTATGTCCACACCGCTGCCGCGAACGCCGCACTGTTTGCCGTACCGGTCCAGCAATGGCTGCGACGATATCATCATGCACACAGCCCGTCCCGCCACGTCGCGAAGCCAGACCCGGCGCTTGTGCGCCAGCGTCGCAAAGCGGAACGGCTCCAACTCTTGATTGGGCGCATTAGGCTCGATCAGCAGTTGGTCGGCCGCGTTGCCCAACAGAGCGGCAGCAGGCCAACCCAGCACATGCTCGGGCGCCACGAAGGTCACATGCCCATGCAGCCCTGTTTCGAACATCAGATCGGCGGCGATCATGCCGAAATCTCGCCAGCGCTGCCGGCTGTCGACCAGGCTCGTCTCTAGCGGATCGATCTTGGCGGGCAGTATTTTGGCAACGGCAACCATCGACATCATTTCCATGTGCCGAGTTTGCGCACCAAGTGCTGAAGAAATCGTTAACAAGATAGTCGAGGCCTTTGTAGGCACCGCGACGCGGCGGCGGAGGCTGTTTGCCGCTGGCGTCGAATTGACACTGAAGGGCTGTCTGCGCATGGTCCGCGGCACGCCAGCCGAGAGTTCCAACCCATGTCGCAGCACAACCTTCGCCCGGAAATCGAGCAGCTATGGGAACGGCGGGAGACGTTGTCCGCCGCGACTGCCGGCCCCGGGCGCCAGGCGGTGGAGGATGCGCTGGCAGCGCTCGACACGGGTGCCTTGCGGGTGGCCGAGCCGACTGCGCAGGGCTGGGTCGTGCATGAATGGCTGAAAAAAGCCGTCTTGCTATCGTTTCGCCTTAACGACTCTGTTCTGATGCCCGGTGTCGGGGACGCGCCGTCGTTTGATAAGGTGGCGTTAAAGACCGCTGGATGGAGCGCGAACCGCTTTGCGGCCGCCGGGTTCCGTGCCGTGCCGGGATCGGTGGTTCGCCATAGCGCATACATCGCGCCAGGCGTGATCCTGATGCCCAGTTTTGTGAACGTGGGCGCCTATGTCGGCGGCGGCACCATGATCGACACCTGGGTGACCGTCGGAAGCTGCGCCCAGGTGGGCCGCAACTGCCACCTCAGCGGCGGCGTCGGCCTGGGCGGCGTGTTGGAGCCGTTGCAGGCCAACCCTACTATAATAGAAGACGATTGCTTCATCGGCGCTCGGTCGGAGGTCGTCGAGGGCGTGGTGGTCGAGCGTGGCAGCGTGTTGGCCATGGGCGTGTTCATCAGCCAATCGACCAAGATCGTGGATCGCGCCACAGGTGAGATCTTCATGGGCAGGGTGCCGGCGTATTCCGTCGTCGTTCCCGGCACGTTGCCCGGGCGGCCCATGGCGAACGGCGAACCCGGCCCCGCGCTGACCTGCGCCGTGATCGTCAAGCGCGTCGACGAGCGCACCCGGGCCAAGACGTCGATCAACGACTTGTTGCGGGATTAGTGACCGACCCGGTTCCGCTGGCGCAGGCGCTGATCCGCTGCGCCTCCATCACGCCGGCCGACGCCGGGGCGCAGGATGTGCTGACGGCGGCGCTGGAGGCGCTCGGGTTCGAGGTTTGGCGCCTGCCGTTCGGCACGACGCCCAACCTGTTCGCGCGGCGCGGTGCGGCGGGGATGCATCTTTGCTTCGCTGGGCATACGGATGTCGTGCCGCCGGGCGCTGCCTGGGTCACCGATCCATTTGGCGGCGAGGTCCGGGACGGCGTGCTCTATGGCCGCGGCGCGTGCGATATGAAGGGCGCCATCGCAGCCTTCGTCGCGGCGGTAACGGATCATAAAGGTTCTGGGTCTATAAGCCTGTTGATAACCGGGGACGAGGAGGGGCCGGCGACGGACGGCACCATCCGCGTGCTGGAGTGGATGTCGATACATGGCCATATCCCCGACTTGTGTTTGGTCGGTGAGCCTACTAACCCCGGGCGTTTGGGCGAGATGATCAAGATTGGACGCCGCGGCAGTCTGAATGCCGCGATAACGGTGCATGGCGTCCAGGGGCATGTTGCCTATCCGCACCGAGCGGACAATCCGGTGCATCGCCTGATTGGCGCTTTGTCGGCCTTGACTGCCGTTCCGCTCGACGTTGGGACCGATTGGTTTGAGCCGTCCTCGCTGCAAGTGACCAGCGTCGACGTCGGCAACCCGGCGACCAACGTGATCCCCGCGAACGCGATGGCGCGGCTTAATATCCGGTTCAACGACCTACATAGCGGCGCGACGCTTGAGGCCTGGTTGCGGTCGGTGCTGGCGGAGCACATCGAGCGGTTCGATCTCTCGGTTGCGATAAGCGGCGAGGCGTTCCTGACCGCGCCGGGTCCGCTGGTGCAACGTTTGGCGAACGCGATTGCAGAAACGTCGGGGATTACGCCTCGGCTCGATACCGGGGGCGGCACGTCGGACGCTCGGTTCATCGCGCAGTATTGCCCGGTCGCCGAGTTTGGCCTCGTCGGCGCGACCATGCATCAAGCGGACGAGCGGGTGCCGGTCGCGGAGTTGCGACAGCTTGCCCAAATCTACGGCGGCGTTCTGGCGGCCTTTGCATGATGCCGCAGGTCTCTGGCCGGCTAAAGCCGCTGCTCGGCATGGCTCGGCTGGCGCGCGGGCGGGTCGACGGCTTGGAGCAGTTCGGCGACACGCCCCAGGCGTTCCTCACGAGCTTGGCGCCGCTGCTGGCGTTCCCGATCGTGAGCGCGGCGCTGATGCTGCCAACCGAGGGTGTCGTTCGGGCGCTTGCGACTCTGCTCGCCACCCTGGTGTTCCAACTCGCTCCCGCGGTGTTGTCGCATGCGTTGGCGCGGGCATGGGGCCGTGAGGCGCAGTGGCTGCGTTATGCCACCGCGTTCAACTGGTGTCAGTGGGCATTGCCGCTCATGGCGATGGCGTTGCTGATCGTGCTGCAGTTCGCCCTTCGGCTCGGCCTGCCGGACGAGGCAGCGGATCAAGTGCTGATTTTTGGTTTGGCGGCTTATGGTTTGTGGCTGAACTGGCTGTTGGCCCGGTATGGGCTTAATCTGTCCAACGGCCGAGCGGCTGGGCTGGTGGCGCTGACCAACCTCGGTACCGTCGTGCTGGCCATCGGACCGCGGCTGATAGTTTTGGCCTTGGGAATGGACAAAGGGCTTGGCTGACGAGCCGGCCAGACCTCAGCAACGGCCGGGACTGAACGGATCCTGAGCATAGTGGACATTCAGCAGCGTCAGCCCATCTGGCGGTGCGGTCGGGCCTGCAGCACGGCGGTCACGCGCCTCCAAGGCTGTCCGGATCTGCTCCGGCCGCCAGCGAGCCTCGCCGACCAGCCGCAGCGTGCCGACCATGTTGCGAACCTGATGATGGAGAAAGCTGCGGGCCGCGGCGGTGATCGTGAGCACGTAGCCATCGCGGGTCACATCCAGGCAATCCATTGTGCGGATAGGGCTTTTGGCCTGGCAAGCGCTGGCGCGAAACGAGGTGAAGTCGTGCCGGCCGAGCAGCATCGCCGCCGCTTCGGCCATCGCGGCGTGGTCCAGGTGGCGCTCCACGTGCCACGCCCGGTGCAGCGCCAGCGCCGGACGGGCACGGCGGTTGAGAATACGGTAGGCATAGGTGCGGCCGACAGCGTCGAAGCGCGGGTTCCAGCCGGGAACGGCCGATGCCGCATCAAGCACGACGATAGGATGCGGTTTCAAATGGTAATTGAGCGCGTCCCGTATCTGGCCCGGATGATAGCGGTCCGGGAGCGTGACCTGAACGACTTGACCGGCCGCATGCACCCCGGAGTCCGTGCGTCCTGCCGCGGTGGCCGCAACCGGCGCGCCGTCATTGAGCCGGGCGCAGGCGTCTTCAAGGACGGCCTGGATCGATAGGCCGCTCGCTTGGCGTTGCCAGCCGACATAGGGCGTCCCATCATATTCCAATAGCAGCGCCCAGCTTTTCAAGTCAGGCGAGTGCCCGGCGGGATTGCGAAACCGCGCAGCAATGCGGCAGCGTCCATCGGCGTGCGGCCGGGCCGCTGAACACGCAGCAGCCGCAATGCGCCCTCGCCACAGGCGACCAGCAATCCATCGTCGAGCACCACGCCGGGCACGCCGGGTGCTAGGGACGGCTCTGCGCGCAATATTTTCAGGACTTCGGTGTCCAGCATGGCCCAGGTGCCGGGCCAAGGCGTCAGGCCCCGGACTTGCCGGTCAAGCTGCGCCGCCGGATGCCGCCAGTCCAGCCGGCCGCTATCGCGGGTCAGTTTTGCGGCGTAGCAAGCGCCCTCGAAGGGCTGCGGCAGGGGAATATGGTGCGTCTCCAGCGTTTCCAAAAGCAGATTGGACCCCAGAGCGGCCAGGATGTCGTGCAGCTCCGCCGCCGTCGTCCGCGGCCCGATCGGCACGCGGCCCTGAGCAAACATGGCGCCGGTGTCCAGCCCAGCGTCCATCTGCATGATCGTGATCCCCGTCTCGGTGTCGCCTGCCAGCACGGCGGCCTGGATGGGGGCGGCGCCTCGCCAGCGCGGCAGCAAGCTGGCGTGGATGTTGATGCAGCCACGGCGGGGAGCGTCGAGCATCGCTTGCGGCAGTATCAGGCCGTAGGCGGCGACCACGGCAACGTCGAGGTCGAGCGCTGCAAAGGCGGCGTGTTCTGCGGCGTCGTT
>CAXTJW010000132.1:0-2628 GCA_964244305.1 uncultured Acetobacteraceae bacterium | reverse complement strand
TCGATCTCGTGCTGCAGACAGGCTGCGAACAGGCCCTCGGCCTCGACTTCGTGCGTGGCGCCCTCGGCATCTTGGTAGCGGACCGCAACTCGTGCGGGGCGGGACACGTCGGCGTATTGGCCCGGCAGCGACAAGCAGCCCTCTTCGCGCACCGTCCAGTCCTCGCTGACGCGGATGATCTCGGGATTGATCAGAACCAATGGGGCCTTGGCGTCGTCGGGCATCAGGTCGACCACCGCAAAGCGCAGGCCGACGCCGATCTGTGGTGCGGCGAGGCCGATGCCAGGCGCGGCGTACATCGTCGCGAACATCTTCGGCAACAGCGAGTGCAGCTGATCGAGATCGGCCGGAACGACTTTGCGGGTCTTCGCGCGAAGAATGGGGTTAGGCGGCATCAGAATCGACATCGTATCGTCGGCAAGCGGTGGCATCGGACTGTTCATGGTTGCGATGTAGCGGGCCGGGCGATTGGGTTCAATGTTCGTTCTATGTGGCGGGGGAACCTGCGCCGCAGTCCCAGGACCTCTTGCAACCACGGGCAATTCTGCCAACATCGGCAGCGTCGGGATGCCGCACTGGGTCCCATCTACTGCTTCGCTCGTAGGAGGGGGCCCCTGATGTCGTCGACCCGTATGTTCACCTCGCCATTGTTCCTTGGCTTCGATCATCTCGAACAAATGCTCGAGCGCGCAGCGAAATCGCCGAGCGATGGATACCCGCCCTATAATATAGAGCAAACGTCGCCGAGCGGACTGCGGATTACCCTGGCCGTCGCAGGATTTACGATGAGCGACCTGCAGATCACGCAGGAGGATAATCAACTTGTGATCCGTGGCCGGCAGATGGACGACCCGCAAGGCCGCGTTTATCTGCACCGCGGCATCGCTGCCCGGCAATTCCAGCGTGCTTTCGTGCTTGCCGAGGGCATTGAGGTTAAGGGCGCTTGGCTGGACAATGGGCTTCTCCACATCGATTTGGCGCGACCGCAGCCAGAAATTCGCGTGCGGACCATTGAGATCAGCAAGTCCGAGGCGGCTGGTCGCGATCAGGTGATGGATGCAAACCCGGAATAATGCTGATTTGACGCGGCGTTGCGCATCCAAATCGGATAATAACGAGTTATGACATCACGTCGTTAGTTTTTCGTTCGAAAGGCTATTGATGTGACCCGCGTCACACGCCGTCTGATCGCTTCGGTGTAGCTAGTTATTAATGTTTGCGGCATTGCCGCTTTGGGGGTTTGGCTATGAACATGACGGCTAGTGATTTGGAAGCCGATGGCATCTCGACGCCAGAGCCCATTGATATCCGCAACCTGACCCAGGCGCAGCTTATGCAGCTTGGGATGTCGCAGCTTGCTTATGTAAAGCCGGTTTGGATGGACGGCGAGACTGCGTTCGCGATCTTTGCCGCGGACGGCTCGCCGATGGCGGTTGCCGCTGATTGTGAGCTTGCAGTCGCTGCGATCGTGCAGCACGAGATGGTTGCCGCCTCAGTACATTAGTATTCCGTCACGGGGTTCAGCGGGTTTGAACAAAGCCCAGTTTCAGTCCGGGCAGGTGATGTTCACACAGCAAGACAACGATGAATTCTGGCGTTTTCAACTACGGCGAGCTCTGGCCCGCCTGTTCCCGCGCAAAAATTATGCGGCGAACGCCTGGTAGTGTGACCCTGAGAATCTGCATTACGTTGGTTAATGCATCGCTTGTTGCGACCGACGGCGCTCATTGAGCCAAACCGTCGCGTTTCGGTCGAACAGTGCGACTATTCGGCCAGCATGCTAAGTCCGAAATATGCCTGTTCCAGCCGTTTCCCAAGCGCTGGGTCACCGGTCGCGGCTTCGAGCGCGATGCGGCCCTGGGCCAGGGCATAAACCCGGTCCGCCACCGCCAGCGCCTTCTCAACCAATTGCTCCACCAGTAGGACGGCGGCGCCCCGCGCGCGCAGCTGATCGACGACGGACAGCACCCGGTCAACCAGCACCGGAGAGAGGCCCGCGGACGGCTCGTCCAGCATCAGCAGGCGCGGACGCCGCACCAGGCCCTGCGCCACGGCCAGCATCTGCTGCTGACCGCCGCTGAGCGCCCCGGCGAGCTGATGCCGCTTGGCGGCGATCTCCGGAAAGAAGGCGAACGCCTCCTCGACCCGCGCCGCCCGCTCGCTGCGCGCGATGTCGTAGCCGGCCAGCAGCAGGTTGTCGGCAACCGTGCTCTGGGTGAACACCCGGTGGCCCTCGACGACGTGCACCAGCCCGGCCCGTGCGGCTTCCCGCGGCCCGACATTGCGCAGGCTGTGCCCGGCGAATCGCGCCTCGCCCACGCTCCAGGGCAACAGCCCGGAGAGCGCTCGCAGCAGCGTCGTCTTGCCGGCGCCGTTCGGTCCCAGCAACGCCACGACCTCGCCGGGCGCGATATGCAGGCTCACGCCATGCAGGACGGCGATCTTGCCGTAGCCCGCTTCCAGGCCGGCGACCGCCAGCAGCGGTTCAGCCGCCGAGATAGGCACTGACGACCTCCTTATGTGCGCGGATTTCCGCCGGCGTGCCGCGCGCCAAGACCCGGCCCAGGTTCAGCACCGTGACTTCGTCGCAGATGTCGAAGATCAGGTCCGCATGGTGCTCGACCAGCA
>CAXTJW010000131.1:0-9081 GCA_964244305.1 uncultured Acetobacteraceae bacterium | reverse complement strand
GCCCGTCCAGCGCGTCCTCGACGCAGAGCATGCTGGGCGTGTTGATCGTCTCGCCGCGGAAAATGCCGGCGCTGAGCTTGCCGCCGCTCGTCAGGCGGAACACCTTCGGCAGCGGCCAGGCGGGTTTGTAGTTCTCGAGCCGGGCCACCGCGCGGGGGGACAAGGCAAGCATGCCGTGCGCCGCCTCGCCGCCCAGCACCTTTTGCCAGGACCAGGTGACGGCATCGAGCTTGTCATAGGGCAGTGCCATCGCGAAGGCGGCGGAGGTGGCGTCGCAGATTACCAGGCCGTCGCGCTGTGCGCTGATCCAGTCGGCATGCGGCAGCCGCACCCCGGCCGTCGTGCCGTTCCAGGTGAAGACCAGGTCTCGCGCCGGGTCGACCTGGGCGAGGTCGGGCAGGCTGCCGTACGGCGCCGACAGCACCCGCGTATCGGCCAGCTTCAACTGCTTCACGGCGTCGGTCGCCCAGGCTTCGGAGAAGCTCTCGAACGCCATGATGTCGGCGCCGCGCGCGCCAAGCATGGACCACATCGCCATTTCGACCGCGCCGGTGTCGGACGCCGGCACGACGCCGAGCACCCAATCCGCCGGCAGCCCGAGCATCGCATGGGAACGGTCGATCACCTCCGCCAGGCGCGCCTTCGGCCCGGCCGCGCGATGGCTGCGGCCTAGCAATGCACCGGACAGCGCGCCGAGCGTCCACCCTGGCCGCTTGGCACAGGGGCCGGACGAGAAGTTTGGATTGGCCGGGCGCAGATGCGGCTTTTCCGCCCGCGCAATGGCGAGTGTTGCTGTCATGTGGCTCTCCCTTTCAGAAGAGAAGCGTCCCGGTGGGGGGACGTGGCCCGCTGCCAGGCTTAGTCGCGCGCCGGGTTCCAGGCAAGCCGGCCCGGATCGACGGTGATGCCGTGCCCGAGCGGCCCGTGTCCGCCGCCAAACCCGGGCGCCGCGACGATCGCCGCATGGACATAGGCGATGCCCCGGCGGACGGCATCGAGCAGCGGCATGCCCTGAGCCAGCCCGGTCGCGATTGCGCTGGCCAGGGTGCAGCCGGTCCCGTGGGTGTGGCGAGTGTCGACGCGCGGGTTTTCGAATGCCTCGATGCCCGCGGTCGTCGCCAATAGATCCTGCACCACCGGCCCCGGCAGGTGCCCGCCCTTCAGCAACACTGCCCCTGCCCCGAGGTCCAGCAGAGCCTGCACCGCAATTCGCGCCGTCGCGCGGTCGGTGATGGCCAGGCCGGTCAGCGCCTCCGCTTCCGGGATATTGGGGGTCAGGATCGTCGCGCGCGGCACCAGTTCCTGTCGCAACGCGCCGACCGCAGCGGGGTCGAGCAGCCGTGCGCCGCCCTTGGCAACCATCACGGGGTCGACCACGAGCGGAAGGTTGGCGGCATGGCCCTGCAACGCGGCGACAACGGCCTGAACGACTTCAGCGCTGCCCAGCATGCCGGTTTTCACCGCATCCGCGCCGATATCATCCAGCACCACGGTCATCTGCAGACGCACGAAGTCGGGCGGGACCGGCATTGCGCCGTGCACGCCCCGGGTGTCCTGCGCCGTAAGCGCGGTGATTGCCGTCGCGGCGTATCCGCCCAGCGCCGTCACCGTCTTGATGTCGGCCTGGATGCCGGCGCCGCCGCCGGAGTCGGAGCCGGCGACGATCAGGACGCGGCCGCGTAATAGGGTCAAGCGACCTCGTGGCTCGCGGCGACGATCGTCTTGCAGAGCTCGGCCACGATGCGGTCCACCATGGTCTCATCCTCGCCCTCCGCCATCACGCGCAGGACAGGCTCGGTGCCGCTCATGCGCAGCAACAGCCGGCCAGATGCGCCCAACTCGCCTTCGGCCGCCGCGATCGCCGCCAGGACATGTGGGTCCTTCAGCGGCGAACCGCCGTTGAAACGCACGTTCTGCAACCGCTGCGGCAGCGGATCGAACAGCCTGCACGCCTCGCTCGCCGGGCGGTTCTGCCCGACCAGCACCGCCAGGACTTGCAGCGCCGCCACCAAGCCGTCGCCGGTGGTCGCATAGTCCGAGAGAATCACATGGCCGGACTGCTCGCCGCCCACGTTGATGCCGCTGGCGCGCATGCGCTCGGCGACGTAACGGTCGCCGACCTGGGTGCGATGCAGCGTCAAGCCCTCTCCGGCCAAGAACCGCTCGAGCCCGAGATTGGACATGACTGTCGCCACGATGCCATTCCCGGTCAGCCGCCCGGCCTGTCCCCAATACTGCCCGATCAGGCCGAGGATCTGATCGCCATCGATGATCTCGCCCCGCTCGTCGGACAGCAGTAGCCGGTCGGCGTCGCCGTCGAGCGCCAGGCCGAGGTCGGCGCCGTGCTCCAACACCTTGGCGCATAGGAACTCCGGCACGGTGGAGCCGCATCCCTTGTTGATGTTGAACCCGTCCGGCTCCACGCCCACCGGGATGATGGTGGCGCCAAGCTCCCACAGCACGGTGGGCGCCACGCTGTAGGCAGCGCCGTTCGCGCAATCCACGACGATTTTCAGCCCGGTCAGCGTACGGCCACGGGGGAAAGTACCCTTTGCAGCCTCTATATAGCGGCCTCCCGCGTCGTTCAGCCGGACGGCACGGCCAAGCTTGGACGGCGCCGCCAACTTATGGGAGCGGTCGGCGGCCATGAGCATCTCGATTTCCAGTTCAGTCTGATCCGACAACTTGAAGCCATCGGGGCCGAACAGCTTGATTCCGTTGTCCTCAAAATGGTTATGCGAGGCCGAAATCATCACGCCTAGATCGGCGCGCAGGCTGCGGGTCAGCATGGCGATCGCAGGCGTCGGCAACGGACCAACCAAGATAACATCCATTCCCGCGCCGATAAACCCGGCTACCAACGCAGGCTCGATCATGTAGCCCGAGAGGCGCGTGTCCTTACCGATGACGACTTGATGGCGATGGTTGCCGCGGACGAAGATCAGACCGGCGGCTTGACCCAGTTGCAATGCGGTTTCCGCCGTCATCGGAGCAACGTTGGCCTTGCCGCGAATTCCATCGGTACCGAATAGGCGCCTACTCCCCGTCATTTCATCCTCTTAGTTACGCAATCAAACTAGCTTAGCCCGTGAGTTCTCGCCAGACATGAACCGCTTGAACCGTGGCGGCAACGTCGTGAACCCGCAGGATCGTAGCACCCTGCGCCAGGGCAAACAGTCCCGCCGCCAATGAACCAGGCATCCGCTGCTTAGGATCCGCTGCAAACCCGATTTTGCCGATGAAGCTTTTCCGAGAGACTCCGACCATCATTCGACAGCCTAAATTCAGCAGAAGCGGCAGTCTTTGCAGCAATTCGGCACTCTGCTTCGCAGTCTTCGCAAAGCCGATGCCGGGATCGACGGCGATGTTGGACCGGCTGATGCCAGCAGCCTCTGCTACGGCGATCCTGCCGGCGAGTTCTTGTAGAACCTCCGACGCGACATCTTGGTAATTCGCGTAACTCTGCATGTCGGCCGGCGTGCCACGCATATGCATCAGCATGACCGCACATCGACGGTCCGCAATCAGCCGTGCAGCCAGGGGATCATGCATGAGCGCAGAAGTGTCGTTCACGATGGTGGCGCCGGCGTCGAGCGCCGCAGCCATGGTGACGGCATTGCGCGTGTCGATCGAGGTGAGCGCGCCTTGACCGCTCAGCGCTGCGATCACCGGCAGCACGCGGCGCTGCTCTTCCTCTGGGGGGACCGGCATAGCGCCCGGGCGGGTCGATTCACCGCCGATATCAATAATGCCAGCACCTTCGGCGATCATCTGCCGGCCAGCTTTGATCGCGTCGACCGGGACAAATGTGTCGCCACCATCGCTGAAGCTGTCTGGGGTCACGTTCAGTATACCCATCACGACCGGCGTGCGATCCAGTCCCGCCCAAGCCGCCGGAGCGACTGTCAGGTCCTGCATCGGCCAGTCGGCGGTAATCGCGCTGACTGCGCATACAATTCCGTCTTTACGGACAAGCGTGAAGGCCGACGGCCCACCGGCCATCGGCAGCGCAAGACCGGAAGCGATGGCCGCCCGTGCCGCAGGGCCACGCACGATGCCTATTGGTTCCGGAGCGTTCATCAAGCAAAAAGGCCGGCGTCAGATCCTGACGCCGGCCAATTGGGCACCGCTAGCCGCTAACCCGGCTGCGGCGCTGGACCGAGCCCACCTGTCGGCGGCGGTGCGGCAGGACGACCAGCCGAAGGAACCGAAGCACGGCGGTTCTCGGCCGCAGGCTCATCCACGACTTTCTTAATCACGGGCTCGCCGCGCAAAACCGTCCGGATATCCTCGCCCGATAGCGTCTCGTACTCCAGCAAGCCGCGCGCCAGCCGATGCAGTTCGTCGAGCCGCTCCGTCAACAGGCGCTTTGCACCGCCATAGGCGTTGTCGATGATCGACTTGATCTCGCCATCGATCTCACGTGCGGTCACCTCAGAAACGTTCTTGTTCTGCGTCACAGAATGGCCGAGGAACACCTCCTGGCTATTATCGCCGTAAGCAATCATGCCAAGCTTGTCGCTCATACCCCATTCAGTGACCATCACCCGAGCGATATTGGTCGCCTGCTTGATGTCGCCAGCCGCTCCGTTCGACACCTTATCCGGCCCGAACACCAGTTCCTCCGCGACACGGCCACCCATCGCCATCTTCATGCGCGCCAGCAAGCGTGCCTTGCTCTCCGAAAGACGGTCGCCCTCCGGCAGGCTCATGACCAACCCGAGCGCACGTCCGCGCGGGATGATCGTCGCCTTATGCACCGGATCGCACTCCGGGTCGTTGATGGCGCACAAGGCATGTCCAGCCTCGTGGTAGGCGGTCATGCGCTTCTCGTCCTCGCTCATGACCAGCGACCGCCGCTCAGCGCCCATCATGACCTTGTCCTTGGCATGCTCGAACTCAGACATCGCCACGACGCGCTTGCCGAGTCGCGCCGCCAGCAACGCGGCCTCGTTCACCAAGTTGGCCAAATCCGCGCCGGAGAAGCCCGGCGTGCCGCGCGCAATCACCTTCGGATCCACGTCGCTCGCCAACGGCACCTTGCGCATATGGACGCGCAAGATCTTCTCGCGGCCATTGACGTCGGGATTCGGCACGACAACCTGCCGGTCGAACCGGCCCGGACGCAGCAGCGCCGGGTCGAGCACGTCTGGACGGTTGGTCGCAGCGATCAGGATAACGCCCTCGTTGCTCTCGAACCCGTCCATTTCGACGAGCATCTGGTTCAGCGTCTGCTCGCGTTCGTCGTTGCCGCCGCCCAAGCCGGCACCGCGATGCCGGCCGACGGCGTCGATCTCGTCGATGAAGATGATGCAAGGCGCGTTCTTCTTGCCCTGCTCGAACATGTCGCGCACTCGGCTTGCGCCGACGCCCACGAACATCTCCACGAAGTCGGAACCCGAGATGGTGAAGAACGGCACGTTCGCCTCGCCAGCAATCGCGCGGGCCAACAGCGTCTTACCCGTGCCCGGCGGGCCCACCAGCAACACGCCCTTCGGGATCTTGCCGCCCAAGCGCTGGAACTTTTGCGGGTCCTTCAGGAACTCGACAATCTCCTGCAATTCGGACTTGGCCTCGTCGATGCCGGCGACGTCATCAAAGGTCACCCGGCCCTGCTTTTCGGTCAGCAACCGCGCGCGGGATTTACCGAAGCCCATGGCCCGGCCGCCTCCCGACTGCATCTGCCGCATGAAGAACACCCATACACCAATCAGCAGGAGCATGGGGAACCAGCTCAGGAGATAGTGCAGCAGCGGATTGTCGCTCTCTTCGGGCTTCGCGATGACGCGCACGCCCTTGTCGGTCAAGCGACTGACCAGCGCCGGGTCCTCTGGCGTATAGGTCTGGAAGGTCCGCCCGTCCGTAAGCTGGCCCGAGACCACACGGCCCTGGATCAGCACATCCCGCACCCGGCCACCATTCACGTCGCCGATGAAGTCGGAGTATGGCACTTGCGCTGCCGCACGCTGGGTATTACCGGGTTGGAATAGGTTGAACAGCACGACAAGCAGCAGTGCTATGATCACCCAGAGCGCTAGATTTCGGCCGAAATTGCTCATCATTTGATCCTGGCGGTCCAGTCTTCTCACCCGGGGCTAGGCGCAGCGGGAGCAGCCCCGAAAATATGTTCCCAGCCCAATATAGGCTGGCGCCTCTTAACGTATCCTCAACATAGGGAGCCTATGCTGCCTCCGCATCCCCACCCAATCGATCCAAAGCAAATGGTGCAGGGGCCGCAGGACGAGGCGGACAGAACAGGAGCGGCACGGCATCGCAAAGCTCTTTAGCAGGATACGACAAATGCGGCACGGCGAACAATACACGATCGCGCCGAATGGCCGGCAGCGTCCGCAGCAGCGCCGCCGGGAGATCGGACCAGTGCCGCAATTGCGCCGCGTCGTCGCCGAGCGGACCGATGGCGCTGCCTTCGGGTGGCTGCGACGGCAGGCGAAAGCGTCCATCCCACGTCGCGCCGGGCTGGCAGGGCGCGGCAGGCGCTTGCGCAGCAGCCTCGCGTCCGATCAGCCAGCCCTTCTTGCTGCGCAGGATCGCGGTTCCATGCAGAGTCGCCGGCCGCAACTGGCCATTGAAACGCGCCACCGACGCCCGTGGCGGCGGATGCGAGGCCCCCGAAACGGTCCGGATCAGTGCAGACAGCGCCGCTGGAGTGATAGTCGAACTCGAAACGACCGCGATACCGCAAGGCAGCATCGCCGCGATCCCGGCCAATTCCGCGGCGACCGACGCCTCTGCTGCCTGGCGCTCACTGCCATAGCTGCGCGCATCGCGCCAAAGGCCTGGGACGACTGCGCTCGCATCCTCGCGGAAATCGGCTCGCATCCGGGCGCGCGGAGTGGCCAGGTCACCGTTGGTCGGGTCCTCCACCCAATCGACCCCGGCGCCGTTCAACGTCGCGCGCAGACGAGCAGGCATGATCGACAACAACGGGCGCAGCAGGCGAACGGAGTCGACATGCACGACCGCCGGCATGGCCGCCAACCCGTCGGGGCCGCTGCCCGCCTGCCGGCGCAGCAACAGCGTCTCAGCCTGGTCCTGGGCATGATGCGCCACGAGCAAGTCAGTCAGTCCGGCGCTCCGGCACGCCTCGGCCAATGCAGCATAACGCGCAGCCCGGGCGCGCTCGGCCAAGCCAGGGCCCCGCGCCAACTTGATGGACAACACACGCGACGCGATGCCCTGGACGGCGAGGCGGCGGGCCGTCACCGCGGCTTCCTGACCGGACTCCGAGCGTAGGCCGTGATCAACGATCAGCGCGGTCGGCTGTCCCCACCCTGCAAGCAGCACCGCGAGCGCCATGCTGTCCGCACCGCCGGACACCGCGACGGCCACGCGGTTGCCCGAGGCAAAAGGCCCCGCCAGTGCCATAAGCCCCGCGAACTCCGACGCCGTGACCGGGGCGTGCGTCAGCGGCAGCCCGAACGGCCGCGCGCCGCCGCGGCTGCCCCCTGTATGTCGGACCGCAGCGACGGGAACTCCGTCTGCAACCGGTCGAGCGAGGCGCAGGCATTGGTCCGGTCATTCAGCCCGCCGAACGCGTTCGCCAGGCCGAGCAGCGCGTCCGGCGCCCGCGAACCATTGCGCGAACGGTTATAGGCGTCGTCATAAGCGACCGCGGCGCCCGCGTAGTCGCGCTTGCCCATCAGCGCCTGGGCCAGCAAAAACTGCGCATCGCCGGCGCGCGCCGTCCTACGGCCGCCGGCCAGCACCTCGCGCGCATCCGTCTCGGCAACGGCGTAGTCGCGCCGGGCCAACGCAGCATTGCCCTCCTGCATCGCAAGCTCGGGTGGACGCCGGCCGGACGGCGCCGGGGCAGCCGGCGGCGGCGTCGATGCGGCGGGGGCGGGGGCGGCGGGCGTGTCCGTCGCCGCCGAGTTCTGCTGGCGAAAGTTCAGGTCGGCAATCTGCTTGTTCAACCCGTCGATTTGACGGCGCGACGAGTTAGCCTGCTCGTCGAGCTGGCCGCGCAGCCGCCGCACATCGTCTTCTAGCTGCGCGACGCGGCCCAGCAACTGCGCAGCGATCTCGCCTCCGCCACCACCGCCACTGTCCCCGCCGCGCCGCACCGGGGGAGGCAGCGCACCCCGCTGGCTCTGCACCGCCTCCAGGTCGCGCCGCAGCTCGAGGATCTGGTTCTGCAGCGCGATCCCCTCGCGGCTGTCCAGTTGCGCCCACGCCGGCCCGGCCAGCGCCAAACCAGCCGCGAGCGCGACCGTCACTCCGACCGTCGCCAGCGCAAGACGCACGAGCCTAGCGAACCGAGGTGGTAGCATTCCGGTTTTGCGAATAGGCCTGGTCATCCGACCCCAACGCCGTCGGACGTTCCTTGCCAAAGCTCACGGCCGTAATGCGGGCGGAGGAAACGCCGCGCGCGACCAAATAATCCCGCGCTGCATTGGCCCGGCGCTGGCCCAATGCGAGGTTGTACTCCGTCGTGCCGCGCTCGTCGCAGTTGCCGGCCATCTGCACGCTCGCTTGCGGGTAGCGGGCCATCCAAGTGGATTGCCGATCGAGCATCGACCGCGCATCGCCGCTCAACGACGAGCTGTCGAGCACGTAGAACACCCGGTCTCCTACATTGGCCACCAGGTCCTCCTGGCTGCCCGGAGTGACGCCGGCCGTGCTCGCCGTCGCGCCCGAGCCAGTGGCAGCGCCCGTTGTGACGGGCTTGTCCGCGCAGGCGCCGAGCATGGCGAGGGCCGCAAGTACGCCGATGATCCTGAGCTTCATGGTGCTATGTTCCCTGAATGCCCGGATGCCTGTCAACGAGTCCGGGGCGATTTCGTTCCGCATTCAATGCGCGTTACGCCGCCGACCCAATTGGGTCAAGCACGCTGATGCCCAAATGGTACTACGCAAATGCCGACACGTATGACTTGGGATGCAGCGCCAAGGCGCGCGCCGCCCGCGTTCACGCCAGCAACGGCGACCATGCCGGATCGGAGGCATCGGTCGGCGTGTTCATAATTCGTTCATTGAAACCGGTTATATCAATCGAAACGAGGCGCGACGAGTAGCCGCTGCCGCTGCGGTCCCGCGCCGGGCTCTCGCGGAAGAACATCA
>CAXTJW010000130.1:0-9097 GCA_964244305.1 uncultured Acetobacteraceae bacterium | reverse complement strand
GCCCGCCGCACCGCCCAGCCCAGCAGCGCCAACTGCAGCACGCCGGAGATCGTGACCCCCCAGGCCAGCGAGTGTCCGACGGTCGGCACATAGGGCGTCAATACCAGCATGGCCGCGATCGACACGCCGTTGAACACCAGCGGCGCGGCAGCGGCGGCGGCGAAGCGATCGAGCCCATTCAGCACGCCGGACAGCAAGGCAGCGAGGCAGATCAGGAACAAATAGGGGAAGGTGATGCGCGCGAGGGCGACGGTGAGCTCGGCCTTGCCGGGGATCGCCTCGAAGCCGGGCGCCAGCAGCGCCATCAGCTGCGGCATGAACAGCTCGCCCAGCACGGTGACGACCAGGAGCCAGAACGCCAGCGCTGCGATGGCCTCTTGGGCGAACTGCCGGGCCTCGCCGGGCCCGTCGGTCGCGAGGATGCCGCTGAATTCGGGCACGAAGGCGGCGTTGAACGCGCCCTCGCCAAACAGCCGGCGGAACAGGTTGGGCAGGCGGAGCGCCACGAAGAACGCGTCCGCGACCGGGCCGGTGCCGGCCAGGGCGGCGAGCAGCATGTCGCGCAGGAAGCCCAGCACGCGGCTGACCATGGTCCAGCCGCCGACGGTGACGATGCCGCGCAGCATGGCTATTCGTCCCGCCGCGGCCGGGCCAGCAGGGCGGCGATGGCCTCGTCCAGCCGCAAACGTCCTTCCAGCAGCGCCGCGACCGCCGAGCATACCGGCAGGTCGACGCCCGCAGCCCGCGCCACCAGCGCCGGGGCGGTCGCGACGCCCTCGGTTGCGGTGCTGCGGCCCGCGAGCACGTCCGCCAGGGTCGAGCCCTGACCGAGCGCCAGGCCGAGCGAGAAATTGCGGCTGGCCGGGCCGGTGCAGGTCAGCAGCAGGTCGCCCAGGCCCGACAGCCCGCCCACCGTTTCCGCCTGGCCGCCGAGTGCCACCACCAGGCGGCTCAGCTCCGCCAACCCGCGGGTGATGACGGCCGCGCGCGCGTTCTCGCCGAGGCCCGCGCCGATGACGGCCCCGGCGGCGATGGCGATCACGTTCTTCGCCGCACCCCCCAACTGCGCGCCCATCGCGTCGTCGTTGCCATAGATGCGGAAGGTCGGGCTGGCGAGCAGCTCGGTCATGGAGTGGCGCAGCACGGCGTCCGCGGTGGCCAGCACGGCGGCGGCGGGCAGCCCGGCCGCGACTTCCCGGGCAAAATTCGGGCCGGTCAGCACGGAGGCGGGCCGGCTTGGGTGCAAGTCAGAGAGGATCTCCAGCGGCAGGCGAAGCGTGCCGGCCTCGAGCCCCTTGGCGCAGACCACGAAGGGCGCGTCGCCGGCCAGCCGGGCTCCGATGGCGGCGAGGTGCTGCACGGGGACCGCGAGCAGCACGGCGTCGAACCGCGTCGCGTCCAGCCGGTCCGTCACGGTGATGGCGTCCGGCAGCAGATGGCCGGGCAGGCGCGGGCTGCGGCGGGTGGCCAGGATCGGCGCGGCATCGCGGGCCCAGAGCGTGACCTCGCGGCCGGCGCGCGCCGCCTGCAGCGCCAGCGCCGTGCCCCATGCGCCGGCGCCGACGACCATGAGCCTATTCATCGGTCAACCGCAGCACCGTGTGGCCGTGACCGGGTTCGACGTTGCCCAGGCGGTTGAGCAACGTCTTCAGGATATCGTTGGCTGCTGCCTCGAAACCCCAGGGCGGGTTGCGGACCAGCACGCCGCAGCCGTTCAGCCGGGCGGGATCGGTCGGCTCGCGCCACCACAGCTCGGCGCACACGGTATCGCGCAGCCCGGCCCCGCGCACCGCATCGTGAAATGCGCGCACGGGGCTGCGATGCTTGATCGGATACCAGGCGGCATAGACTGCGGTGGCGAACCGGGCCGCGCCGGCCTGCAACCCCGCCAGCACGCGGTCGAACTCGCCCGGCGCTTCGAACGGCGGGTCGATCAGCACCAGCCCGCGCGCCTGCCGCGGCGGCAGCAGCGCGCCGATCGCCGCATAGCCGTCGCGCAGGTGCACCGCGACCTGCCGGTCATTGCGGAACAGGCGGGCCAGGATCGCGTGGTCCTCCGGATGCAGCTCGCAGCAGGCGAGCCGGTCGTCGGGGCGCAGCATGGCGCGGATCAGCGCCGGCGAGCCCGGATAGAGCCCAAGCCTGTCCACCAACGCCACGTAATCCGCGAGCGGCGGCGGCGGCTCATGCAGCAGGCGGGCGATGCCGGCGTGCCACTCGCCGGTGCGCTCGGCGGGATCGGACTGCAGGTCGTAGCGGCCCTGACCCGCATGGGTGTCCAGCACGAACACCGGCGCCGGCTTGCGGGCCAGGGCGCGCATGATCCAGACCAGCAGCGCGTGTTTCATGCAGTCGGCCGGGTTGCCGGCGTGGAATGCGTGCCGGTAGTTCATGTGGCCGAAAGCTCAACGAGCGGCCAGCGCGGCCGGGGCGCGATGTCGAGCGCATCGATCAGGCCGAGGCGCAGCCGCTCGATCCCGGCCCAGGCGACCATGACGGCGTTGTCCGTGCACAGCCGCACCGGAGGGGCAACCAGGGCCACGCCGCGCGACGCCGCCGCAGCGCCCAGCGATGCGCGCACCGAAGCGTTGGCCGCGACGCCGCCGGCGACCACCAGCAGCCGCGCCTCCGGCATCATCGCCATCGCGTGCTTGGCGCGGTCGGCCAGCACCGCCGCGACGGCGTGCTGGAACCCGGCCGCGATATCGGCGGCCTCCTGGGCCGGCAAAGGCGACGGCAGGCCGGCGATGCGCTGCGCCACCGCGGTCTTCAGGCCCGAGAAGCTGAAGTCGCAGCCCGGCCGTCCGCGCAGAGGCTGCGGGAACGGATGCCGCGCCGGGTCGCCCTGGGCCGCGAGCCGCTCCAGCGCCGGGCCGCCGGGCCATGGCAGGCCCAGCAGTTTTCCGACTTTGTCGAACGCCTCCCCGACCGCGTCGTCGATCGTGCCGCCGAGCCGCCGGTATTGCCCGACGCCGTCCACCGCTACGCATTGGCAGTGCCCGCCCGAAAGCAGCAGGAGCAGATACGGAAAAGGTGCACCCTCGCCGACCAAGCCTGGCAGCCGTGCGGTCAGCGCATGGGCCTCCAGGTGATTGACCGCGATGAACGGCAGGCCGGCCCCGAGGGCGATGCCCTTCGCCAACCCGGCGCCGACGATCAGGCCGCCGATCAGGCCCGGTCCGCAACTGGCCGCGACGCCGCCCAAATCGCCATATTCCAGGCCAGCGCTGCGCATGACGCGCCGCACGAGTCCGGGCAGGTGCGTCAGGTGGGCACGGGCTGCGATCTCGGGCACGACGCCGCCGAATGGGGCATGCTCATTCTGCTGGCTCAGCACCACCTCGGCGAGGATCGTGCCATCCCCGGCCAGAATCGCGCATGCCGTCTCGTCGCAGGACGATTCGATCCCAATTACGGGTGGTTGGGGTCGATGACCGGTCTGCATAGGTCGGCCTTTCCTTTGGCGGCCCGATCTCATAGGACACCTGGATGCCCGTCGCACAGCCCGCGCTCATTCCTCTGTTGCCAGAAAGCCTCATGACCAGCGCTCCCAGCCATCATGGCCGCAGCCTGCCTTTGCGGGTGGGCACGCGCGGGTCGCCGCTGGCGCTGACGCAGACGCGGCTGTTCCTGTCCTTGTTGAGCAAGTTCTGCCCGGTGCTGGCGCCTGGTTTCAGCAACGATCAGGTGTTCCAGCAGCACGTCATCCGCACGACGGGCGACCAGGTGCAGGACCGCAGCCTGGCCGACATCGGCGGCAAGGGCCTGTTCAGCAAGGAAATTCACGAGGCCCTGTTCGACGGCCGCATCGACTTCGCGGTGCACAGCCTCAAGGACCTCGAGACCGAGCTGCCGCCCGGCATCGTGCTCGCCTGCACCCTGCGGCGGGAGGACGCACGCGACGCATTGATCCTCGGCCCTAGCTGCCTGCCATCGCAGCCCGGCGACCCGCTCGCGGTGCTGCCCGCCGGCGCGGTGATCGGCACCAACTCGCTGCGCCGCCAGGCCCAGTTGCTGCACGCCCGGCCCGACCTGCGCATGGTCTTGCTGCGCGGCAACGTGCAGCCGCGCATCGCCAAGGTGATGCGCGGCGATTGCACCGCGAGCCTGCTGGCGCTCGCCGGGCTGCGCCGCCTGGGGCTGGAGGACGCCTCGACCTTGCCGCTCGATCCCGATGCGATGGTGCCGTCGGCGGGTCAGGGCATCGTGGGCATCACCGTGCGCCGCAACGACTTCGCGCTGCGGGAACTGCTGGCGGGGATCGAGGATCCGGAGGCCCGCGCCGTGTCGACCGCCGAGCGCAGCCTGCTCGCTATGCTCGACGGCTCCTGCCGCACGCCGATCGGCGGCCATGCGCGCCTGCTGCCGTCGGTGGCGGGCGCCGCGCCGCTGCTGCATCTCACGGGCTTGGTGGCGCGGGCGAATGGGTCGTTCCTGCTGAAGCGGAGCATCCACGGCTCGGCGGCCGACGCTGCCCAGCTGGGTGCCGAGCTTGGCGCCAGCCTGCGCAAAGACAGTCCGCGCGATATCTTTGGCTAGAACCGGCGTCCTGGTCACGCGCCCTGAGCCCGGCGCGTCCGAGACGGCACAACGCCTGCTGGCCCTGGGTTTCCATCCCATCGTGACGCCGCTGCTGCGCGTTTGCCGGAGGGAACCGCGCATTCCCGCCGATGTCGACGCAGTCCTGGTCACCAGCGGCAACGCGCTGCCTTGCTTGCCGGTCAGCCTGCATGGCACGACGCTGCTGGCGGTAGGCGACGCGACAGCGGGGCGGGCACGGGCGGCTGGGTTCGACCACGTGCTGAGTGCAGATGGCGATGCATCTGCGCTTGCGGCACTGGCAAAGCAGGCCTGCCGGCCCGGCGCCGCCCTGCTGCTCGCCACCGCCGAGGGACAGGGCGCCGCCCTCGCCGCGGAGCTGCGGGAGGCAGGGTTCGTGGTGCATCGCCGGGCAGTCTATGCAGCCAGGCCCGTCGAGCACATGCCGGCGATGGCGGCGCAGGCATTGCAGGACGGCGGGCTGACGGCGGCGCTGTTCCTATCGGCGGAAACCGCCCGCGGCTTCGCCCGGCTGCTGCTGCCGGACCTGCTGCCCACCTTGGCCGACGTCGAGGCGCTGGCGATCGGGGAGCCTGCGGCGGAGACTTTGCGCTTCTTGCCCTGGCGTCGCGTGCGCGTCTCGGCTAAGCCGACACAGGACTCAATATTGGCGATGCTATGACCGATCCAGACGCTCCCGATCCCATCAACCCCAACGAGGCAGTGGTTCCCGAGCGCGTCCGGATAGACGAGAGTCCACAACGCAAACGCACCGATTTCTTACCTTTATTGTACTTGCTCGGCTTCCTGGTGCTCGCCGGCTCGCTGTTCTACTTGTGGCAGAACCCGAGCTTGCCGGCCGGCGCCCAGCAGGATGCCGCACGTGTCGACACGCTGCAGGATCAGCTGCAGTCGGTGACCAACCGGCTAACCCAGTTGGAACAGCGTCCGACCCCCGTGCCGCCGCCGAGCCTCGGACCGCTGGAGGCGCGGATCGCGACCCTGGAGCGGCGTCCGACGGCCACGGCGACACCTACGGACCTAGGCCCGCTCACGGCACGGCTCGATAGCGCATCGTCCAAGCAAACCGCCGACCTGCAGAGTGTGACCACGCGGCTCGACGCGATTGACGGCCGGCTCGGGGCCGCGGAGAAGCAGCAGGCGTCCGATCTGCCGGGCATCAACACGCGGCTGGATGCGATCGATGGCCGGCTCGCCGCGGCGGAGAAACAACAGGCCTCCGACATGCAGGGCGTCGCTACCCGGCTCGACGGGACGGACACCCGGCTGGCTGCGGCGGAAAAGCAACAGGCGTCCGGCCTGCAAAGCGTCAGCGCGCAGTTGGATGGCCGGCTGAATACGATGGAAAGCCGGCTGGCGGCGGTGGAGAAGCAGGGCGGCGGCATCGCTGGCGAAATCAACGGCATCACCGAACGGCAACAGCGCGGCTCGCGTATCCAGGCCGCGGCTGCCGCCCTGGAGGCCGGGCAGAAGCTGGGCGAAATCCCCGGTGCGCCGCCCGCGCTGGCGCAGTTCGCCCATGATGTGCCGCCGACCGAGGCCGGGCTGCGGCTGTCCTTCAGCCAAGCCGCCGAGGCCGCGCAGCGTGCGAGCCAACCCGCGATCATGGACAATCAGCCGTTCGCCTCCCGGCTCTGGACCCGGGCGCAGCAGGCCGTGACCGTGCGCCAGGGCGACCGCGTGCTGCTGGGCGACCCGGTCTCTGGCGTGTTGGCCCATGCACGCCAGGCGCTGGACGCCGGGGACCTCGCCGGGGCTCTCGCCGCGCTGAAGGGGCTTGGCGGCCCGGCCGCGGCGGCAATGGCTGATTGGGTGGGCCAGGCGCAGGCCCTGCTGGACGCCCGTGCGGCGCTCACGTCGATGGCGGCCCGCGGCTGATGCGCGCCGTTCTCGGGCTGATTATCGTCGCGGCGGCGCTGATTGCGCTGGCGTGGTGGATTGCGGACCTGCCGGGGATGGTCTCGGCGAACATCAGCGGCACGACGTTCGAAATGTCGGTGCCGGTCGCGTTGGTGCTGCTGGCACTGCTGTTCCTGGTTTTGTATGTCGTGTTCCGGCTGCTCGGCGCGCTGGTTCGCCTGCCCCGCTGGTCGCGCGGCCGTGGCCGTCGGCGGGACCGGGCACGGGGCGACCAGGCGGTGACGCGCGCTTTGGTGGCGCTTGCGGCCAGCGATGCCGCCGGGGCGCAGCGCGAGGCCGGCCGCAGCCGCCGCTTCCTCGGCGACACTCCGCTGACGCTGCTGCTGACGGCGCAGGCGAGCCGCCAGGCTGGCCGGGAGGACGATGCGGCCGCGGTGTTCCAACAGCTCGCCGACCGCAAGGACAGCGCGTTCCTTGGCCTGCGCGGCCTGCTGCGGCAGGCGACCGCGCGTGAGGACTGGGCCGGTGCCGCCGCCTTGGCGAACCGTGCCGAGGTCGTGCGGCCCGGTGCCCTGTGGCTCAAGGAGGAGCGCAAGGTGTTGGCGCTGCGGACCGAGCAGTGGACCGATGCCCTCCGCATTTCAGGACCCGAGCATCGCGCTGCGCTGGCTGTGGCCGCGGCTGCAGCCGAGCCGAACCGGGCCGCCGCGCTGCGCCTGGCCAAACAGGCGTGGGTGGCCGATCCGACGCTGGTGCCCGCTGCTGTGGCCTATGCCAGCCGGCTGCGCGCTGCGGGCAAGGACAGCAAGGCCAACGACGTGCTGCGCCGGGCCTGGGCGAAGCAGCCGCATCCGGATATCGCGACCGAGTATTTGGCGGACCTGTCCGACAAGCAGGCGCGCGTCAACGCTGCGGCCGGCCTCGCGCAGCAGAATGCCGGCCATCCCGAGAGCCATCTGTTGCAGGCGCAGGCGGCGCTGGACGCCGGGTTGCTGCCGCAGGCTCGGCGCCACGTCGAACTTGCGCGGGCGGCTGGATCGAACCAGCGGCGGGTCTGGGTGATGCTGGCGGAGATTGCGGACCAGGAGGGGAATGGCAACGAGGCGCAGGATGCGTTGCGGCATCTTGCTTCGGCCGACCCTGATCCGTTCTGGCGCTGTAACGCGTGCGGCACGGCGCATAGTGCGTGGAAGCCGGTCTGCGATGCCTGCAACACCCCGGGCAAGATCGCCTGGGTGCAGCCCAGCCAGGGTGTCGTTTCACGCCAGGTGCCGCTGCTGGATCACGCCAACGAGGCCGCGGGCGTTGGCGGTGTGACCCAGCTTTAGGCTCTTGCCACCCGCGCCGACACCGGCTGGCAAGGATCCGCGGCGGGGCCGGGCGCGATGGCGCGTCCGGCCCCGCAGCTTAGGTTAGCGCCGCCACCAACCGCGTTTCTTTTCCGTGAGCGTATCGGCGCCATCGATCAGCGTCGGCACGATAAGCGGCCCGGCGACCGCGGGAACTGGCTCGGTTGGATGGTCGTCAACTGGAAGCTCGACGGCTTCCGCGATCGGGTCCGGGTCGGCCAGGGACACGGTTTCCGGCTCCAATGCCACGGGCTCGGCGATGACCGGCTCCGGTTCCGGCGGCATATCCTCGACCGTCCGCTCCATCTGCATATTCACGGACGCTGGCTCGGGCGGCGGCTCGGCCGCTTCAGGGTCCGCGGCCCGACTTCTGGGCGCGATTGCGGCGAGGGCGCGCTCCTGTTCGGCCTGTTCTATGGCGTCGAATATGTCGAACGCCGATGAGCCGCCGAATGGGTCGGCCGGAGTCGGCCCGGCATAGGCCGGCGGCACATAGGGTGGCGGCGAGTACGCCAGGGCGTCGCCTGCCTCGTCCGGCGTTGCAGCTGCCGGCTCGGCCGCGAGGTCGCCCGGCTCGCGCCGACGGCGGCGTCCGCCTCGCCGGCCGCGCCGTTTGCTGCGGTCGGCGTCGTCGCCTGCAGCTTCCGAGGCCTCAGATGCCGTCCCTTCCAGTGCTGCCTCTGCGGTGGCGCCCGACGCCCCATCCTCGGCGGCGGCTCGGGGCGCATCGTCCTCCGCCGGCTCGGCCCTCAGCGCCTCCATCACGGCAGTGCCCGCCTCCTGCACCGCATTATCGTCCGTGGCCGGCAAAGCGTCGGCTTCGGGCGTGCCAGCCTCGAGCGCGCCGGGCTCCGTTGCCCCCTGTCCCGCCTCCACGGCCGGAGCGGCACTCTCGCCAATGCTGTCCTCCCTGCGCCCACCGCGGCGGCGACGACGGCGGCGGCGGCTGCGCTGCTCTTCCTCCTCGGCCGTCTCGCCGGGGCGCGGCGCTTCGTCGTCAGCTTCGTCGGCCACGGCATCCATGGGCGGCGCCTCCGCCTGATCCGCCGCCTGCTCCCCCGGTTCGCCCATAGCCTCCTCGTCCGGGTCCTCGAACGGCTCCGGCGGGGCAAGCTGCGAGATCGGCGCCGGCAGCTCCGACGCCGCCTGCGCCCGCACCCGGTCGATCCGCGTGTTCGGCGGCAACAGCGTGTCGTCGGCGGCGAACGCGACCCGCATCGCATAGCGGTTCTCGATCTCCGCCAGCCGCACCCGCTTGTGGTTCAGCACATACAGCGCGATCGACCCGGCCACGTGCACCACGATCTCGGCCGCCCGGCGCTTCGCCC
>CAXTJW010000129.1:0-9120 GCA_964244305.1 uncultured Acetobacteraceae bacterium | reverse complement strand
CGCTGGCGGACAGCAAGGGCGTGACCCAGGGCATCGACGCCGACACCTGCCGCGCGGTCGCCGCCGCCATCCTGGGCGACGCCAACAAGGTGCGTTTCGTGCCGACCACGACGACCAACCGCTTCACCGCGCTGCAGTCGGGCGAACTCGACCTGCTGGTTCGCGAGACGACCTGGACCCTCGGCCGGGAGGCCAACCTCGGCCTGCTGTTCGCCGGGATCAACTTCTATGACGGCACCGGCTTCCTGGTGAAGTCGTCGGCCGGCGTTAAGTCGGTCAAGGAACTGAACGGCGCCACCATCTGCGTGCAGCCCGGCACCAGCACCGAGCTCGCGATCGCCGACTACTTCCGCCTCAACAACCTGAAGTTCACCCCAGTGCTGATCCAGGATCTGGCGGAGGTCCAGAACTCCTACTTGTCCGGACGTTGCGATAGCTACTCGACGGACGCCTCCGGCCTGGCCTCGTTCCGCTACCAGCAAGGTCCGAAGGCCGAAGAGCACATCCTGCTGCCCGAGATCATCAGCAAGGAGCCGCTCGGCATGATGGTCCGCAAGGGCGACGACAAGTTCTTCGACGTGGTGCGCTGGACCCTGTTCGCGATGATCCAGGCCGAGGAGAGCGGCGTCACCAGCAAGAACGTCGACGAGATGCTGAAGTCGACCAACCCCGACATCCGCCGCCTGCTGGGCAACGAGGGCGACCTCGGCAAGGCAATGGGCGTCGACAACAAGTTCGCGGTTAATATCATTAGGGGCGTCGGCAACTACGGCGAGATGTGGGATCGCGACATCACGCCGCTCGGCATTCCGCGCGGAATCAACAACCTGTGGAGCAAGGGTGGCCTGCATTATCCGCCGCCGATCCGCTAGTACGCCTAATTTTTCGGCCTGCAGTGCCTAAAAAGAGGGCCGCTTCCGTTCGGAGCGGTCCTTTTTGGCCTAGGCGTCTCGTCGTAGGCATTGATTCCAGGCCGATGATTACGGCAGATTGTCATCATGCGGTCACGGCATGCCTCCATCGATTGGGCAGCATGACAGTTGCAATGCTCACCGTACCCGCGTGACCGCGGCCTCTGAGGAACTGCCCCATGTCCGGCGCCGTCATCGACCCCCGCCATTCGCCGACGCGAGCCGCGCCCCGGAAGGCGATGAGCCTGCGGTGGTCCGACCCGCGCTTCCGCAACATAGTCTGGCAGGTGGTCGTGCTGGGCGCGTTGGCGGCGATCGTGTGGTATTTGGTGCAGAATACGAGCCGGAACCTCGCCGCTCGCCGCATCGCCACCGGGTTCGCCTTTCTGGGCCGTACCGCCGGCATCCCGATCGGCGAGTCGCTGATCGACTACGACCCATCGATCAACACCTATGGCCGCGCGCTGTTCATCGGCCTGCTCAACACGTTGAAAGTCGCGGTCATCGGTGTGGTGCTCACGACCATACTTGGCACTGTGATGGGCGTGGCGCGGCTATCGAAAAACTGGCTGATCGCGAAGCTTTCGGCAGTCTATGTCGAGGTCATCCGCGACATCCCGGTGCTGCTGCAACTACTATTTTGGTATACTGCGCTGCAAGGGCTGCCGGTGCCGCGCAACTCGTTCCACCCGCTGCCCGGCGTGTTCCTGTCCAACCGTGGCATCAAGGTGCCGCTGGTCGAGTGGTCGGCTCCGTTCTGGTGGGCGCTGGCGGCATTGGCGCTCGGCGTCGTCGGCACGGTGGCGTGGTCGCGCTCCGCCACCCGCAAGCAGGAGGCGACCGGGGTGCGGCCAAAGGTATGGCCGGTGGCGCTGGCGTTGCTGGTTGGGTTCCCGGTCGCGGTCTGGGCCGTGCTCGGCGCCCCGTTCGTGGTCGAGATGCCGGAGCTGCACGGCTTCAACTTTACCGGCGGACTGACGCTCAGCCCGGAATATGGCGCGCTGACGCTGGGCCTCGTGATCTACACGTCGTCCTACATCGCCGAGATCGTGCGCTCCGGCATCCTCGCCGTGCCGACCGGCCAGTGGGAGGCCGCAGGGGCGCTCGGGATGCGCTCCAGCACCGTATTGCGCAAGATCGTCCTGCCGCAGGCGATGCGCGTCATTATCCCGCCGATGACGAGCCAATACCTGAACCTGACGAAGAACAGCTCGCTGGCGGTGGCAATCGGCTACCAAGACATCGTGTCGCTCGCCAGCACGACGCTGAACCAGACCGGCCAGGCCATCGAGGGCATCACCGCCATCATGGTCGTCTACCTCGTTATCAGCCTGTCGATCAGCTTTTTGATGAACTGGTATAATGCCAGGATCGCTTTGGTGGAGCGCTAGGCCATGTCCCAAACCACCGCCCGCCTGACGGAGGCCGCCGGCGAGCCGGTGCCGTCGATCGCCGGGGTTCCCGCCGCGCCGAATGAACGCGCCCGGCCGGCTGCGGCTGCCTTTGCCCCCGTGGCCTGGGCGCGCGCCAACCTGTTCAGCGGCTGGCTCTCGACCGCCGTCACCCTGGCATTGATCTACTTGATTGGGCGCTGGGCCATCAGCTTCTTCGAATGGGGCGTCCTGCACGCGGTATGGACCGTGCCGCAGACGGCGACCGGGCCGGACGCGTCGGCGTGCCGGGACGCCAAGGGCGTCGGCGCGTGTTGGGCGATGATCGGCGACAAGTACCGCTTCATCCTGTTCGGCCGCTACACCTATGACGAACAGTGGCGCCCGGCCATCGTCATTGCCCTGTTCATCGGCCTCTATGCCATCTCGGCCATGCGGCGGTTCTGGCGCAAGGAGCTTTTGCTGATCTGGGTGGCGACGCTCACGGTCATCGGCATGCTGATGTGGGGCGGCGTGCTGGGCATGGAGTATGTGCCGCAGGATAGCTGGGGCGGGCTGCCGATCACGCTCATCCTTTCCACGTTCGGCCTTGCGCTTTCCTTTCCGCTCGCGGTCCTAGTGGCGCTCGGCCGCCGGTCCACGCAGCTTCCCGCGGTCAAGGCGCTGTGCGTGCTCTATGTCGAGCTGATACGCGGGGTGCCGCTGATCACCCTGCTGTTCATGGCGAGCGTGATGTTCCCGCTGTTCATGCCGGAGGGCTTCAACCCGGACAAGCTGCTGCGCGCGCAGGTGGCGATCATCCTGTTCGCCGCCGCCTATTTGGCCGAGGTCGTGCGCGGCGGCTTGCAGGCGCTGCCCAAGGGCCAATACGAGGCGGCCGACGCGCTCGGTTTGTCGTATTGGAAAAAGACCGGGCTGATCATCCTGCCGCAGGCGCTGAGGCTGGTGATCCCGCCGTTGGTGAACACCTTCATCGGCTTTTTCAAGGACACGTCGCTGGTGCTGATCATCGGCATCTTCGACCTGTTGCTGGCCGGCAAGGTCGCGATCACCGACCCCGTTTGGCAGGCCTACAGCACTGAGCTGTATATCGTGCTCGCCATTGTCTACTTCGCGTTCTGCTACGTCATGGCGCGCTACAGCCGTGGTCTCGAGCAGGAATTCAGCCGGACCGCCCGGCGCTAGAACAACATCAAGGGATCAACCATGAGCCAAGCCGCCTCGATAGCCCCGCTACGCTCCGACCCAGGCGCCGACCTCAGCAACCAGCCGGCGATCAGGCTGGACAAGGTGAACAAATGGTATGGCGCCATGCACGTGCTGCGCGACATCAGCCTGACCATAGGGCAGAAGGAGAGGGTGGTCGTGTGCGGACCGTCCGGCTCCGGCAAGTCGACCATGATCCGCTGCATCAACCGCCTGGAGAGCCACCAGGAGGGCCACATCTTCGTGGACGGCACCGAGCTGACCGACGACCTGCGGGCGCTCGACACCATCCGGCGTGAGGTCGGCATGGTATTCCAGTCGTTCAATTTGTTCCCGCATCTGACGATTCTGGAAAATTGCACCCTGGCGCCGATCTGGGTGCGCAAGATGCCGAAGGCGGAGGCGGAGGAGCTGGCGATGAGCTACCTCAAGCGGGTCAAAATCCCCGAGCAGGCAAAGAAATACCCCGGCCAGCTGTCGGGCGGACAGCAACAGCGGGTGGCGATCGCGCGGGCATTGTGCATGAAGCCGAAGATCATGCTGTTCGACGAGCCGACCAGCGCGCTCGATCCCGAGATGATCAAGGAGGTGCTCGACACCATGATCGGCCTGGCGCAGGACGGCATGACGATGGTCTGCGTGACGCACGAGATGGGCTTCGCGCGGCAGGTTGCGGACCGCGTGGTGTTCATGGACCGCGGCGAGATCGTGGAGGCAGGGCCACCGACGGAGATGTTCGAGAACCCGCAGACGGACCGGCTGAAGCTGTTCCTGAGCCAGATTTTGCGGGGGCATTAGGCCGGCAGCCGATGCACCTGCACGCTCGCTGGCCCGCGCCGCTCGGCCAGGGCCACGACGTGCTCGTGATGCGTGAATAGGATCGGCTGCGCCAATGCGCCCAAGCCGATCAGCACATCGATCGCAGCGCCCGACCGCTCCTCATCGAAATTGACCAGCAAGTCGTCGGCGATGAACGGAAGCGGCTCCGTCACCGACGCATATTGCCCGACGGCGGCAATGCGCAGTGCGAAATAGAGCTGGTCGAGCGTGCCCTCGCTGAGCTCCTTGACCCCGAGGTCGCGCCCAATGCGCGGCACGGCGCGGAACACCGGTCCGTCGTCGCCCTCCTCGGCCAGCAACCGCCGATATTGCCCGCCGGTCAGGGTCGCGAAATGGCGGCTCGCCTGTTCCAGCAACGGCCCCTGCTCGCGGTTGCGGAACTGCTCGATGCCACGCGTCAGCAGCAGCGACGCAAGCTTGTAGCGCAGGTGCTCGCGAGCGGCGTTGCACATCTCGGCGCCGGCATCGCGCGCACGCTGGGCATGGTGGGCCGCATCGGTGCCCCGCTCCAGAGCCTCCAGCTCCCCGCGAGCGGTCATGGCGGTGGCGGACCATACCGTGTGCTGATCCTGGATGGCGTGCTGCTCGTCGTCCAGGATGTCCTTTTCGCGGTGCAGCGCTTCGAGTTCGGCCCCGTCCGCTTCTGCCAGAAGCCGATCCAGGCCGAGCCCATCGCCTTGCTGCTTCGCGAGCGCCATTGCGCGGGCGGCGCTCACGGTCGCGGAGGCGTGTTCCGCCGCCTGGGCGATGGCGCCGGGCAGCGCCGCCGGGTTGTCCAGCCCGGCATCCGCGCATAGGCGGGCCAATTGCGCCGCGGCTGCCGCTATCTCGCGGTGCGCCTGAGCCACGGTCTCGGCCGCATCCGCTTTCTGCCTCAGCAGGTCGGTCCGGCGCACCGCGTCCGCTTCCTCCTGCGCCAGCCGCTCCGCCAGTTGCGCGATGGCCGCCCCGGTCTCCGGAAGGTCGGGAGCGAGATCGTGCAGCAGCGACGCAGCCTCAGCCTCGAACTCGGCGACCAGCGCATCCATTTCCGCGATACGCTGGGCGGCGGCGGCCCGCTGGGCTCCGAGCGCATCGATCTCGGCCCAAAGGTCGAGCGCCGCAGCCGCGCGGCCCGGCGTGGTGCCAGGCACCAAAGAAAGCTCCACGAGGCAGCGGTCCCACTCGCCCTGCCAACGCCGCAGGTCCGCCTCGGCGGCAATCCGGTCCGGCTCGGTCGGCGCGGCGAGGGCTTCGGCGCGCGCCACGGCGTCGACGGCCGCCTTGTGCCGCTGCTGGGCCGCGTCCGCCGTTCGATATGCCTCGGCCGCCGCGGCCAACAGGGCAGGGAGCTCCGCGTCGCCAGGCAGGCCAGCATGCGCATCCAGCAGCGAGCTCCGTGCTTGGGCGATGCGGCCGGCAGCGGTAAGCGCATGCTCCTCTGCGATCCGCACGGCATCCAGGCGGGCCAGCACCTCATCGCGCTCACGCCGCCAAGCCAGCATTTCGCCGGGCAGGAGGGGCTCGAAACCTAGCCCGTGCCATTCGGCGCGCCATGCGGCTTCGGTCGTGGCTTGCTGCTGCTGTGCTGCGTTCGCCGCCTCGTCCGCGGCTTGGATGAGCGGCTGCAGGGCGGCGTGCTGCGCTTCGGCCTGCTCGAACCGGGTCACATCTGCCGTCCGCTCGTTGCGCTGGTCCGCGAGCGCGTCCGCCTGCTGTATGAGGGCCGCCAATGCCGTCAGCTCCGCCGCGCCAGATGCCTTCCCGGCCTCGATGGACCGCCGCAATGCGCCCAATGCCGCGTCCCGCTCCGTCCGCACAGCCGCAATGGCCGCTTGGGTCGGCATCGTCCGGCCGTGCGCAAGGCGCTGCATCTCGAACGCCGCCGCCCTCGCCTGGGCCGTCAGGTCGGCCAGTTCGCGTGTCCGTGCCTGCGCCGTATCCCCTGCGTGCTTGGCGGCGTCCGAATGACGGCCGATCGTCTCCGGCGAGGGAACCGCGGTGGCCGCCAGCGCCTCCGCCGTGCCGGTCCAAGGCGACAGCCGCGCCATGGCCTCGTGCAACCGCTCCTGCGCCTTGCCGTGCGCCCGGCGCGCCCGTTCGTGCTCGGCGATCAATGGACCCTCGGCCCGCACCGCCTCGATTGCGTCTGCCAACGCGTGCGGCGCCGGCCCGCCGGGCACGGCCTCCAGGTTCGCACGCGCGGCGCCGAGGTCCTGGGCCGCCTGATCCGCCCGGCGCTGGCTCTCCTGCCGCTTTTCGTCGAGCCGTGCATGGTCGGCGATCAACCCGCGCGCGCCCTTGCGGGCCAGCTGGCCCGGCACCCGCGCCAGTGCCGCCGTGGCCGTGCCATCGAGCGACAGTTCCCGCGCGAGCCGAACGATCTGGCCTTCGGCCTGCACCACCTCGGACTGTTGCCTGACCCGGTCCACTTCGGCGGCGCGGCTGCGTATGCGCTTTTCCCCCAGCGCCCGGATCGCCTCGGCATGAGCGATCAACCCGGCCGCCTGCGGAAGTTCCGACAGCTCGCTGTCCAGCTTGGCAAGCGCGGCCATGCCGCTCTCGCGAACGATTTCCCCGCGCACCCGTGCCTGCGTCGCCGCCTGAAGCTGCGCTTCCGCGTCCGTCGGCAGCGCCGGAGGCGGGCCAAGCTCCGCAAATCTCTCGTGCGACGCCTGCAAGTCCCGCAGGTGCGGCACCGTGCGCAGGAGCCGCCCGACGCGGCGCAGCTTGGCATCGTTCTCCAGCCGGTCCTGGCCCAGCTCTTTCAGCCGAGCCTCCGCCTCGTCCCGCCGCGAGCGCAGCGCCTGCCACGCCTGCGGCTGCACGGAGCCCTCGTCGCAGGCGCGCCGCGCGGCCTCGAACTCCGTCTTGGCGGACCGGAACGCGCTGGCCGGACTGCGGCTGAACGCTGCCAGCGCCTTCGCATCCAGCTCCTTTTGCAGCTTGCGGATGTCGTTCACGCCGCTGCCTGCCTGGAACAGGCTGGCGCCGACCTCGCCACCCACCATCTGCAGCGCCTTGCCACCCCGGCGTAGGCTGCCTTGGTCCAGTCCGAACAGGGTCTGGAACAGTTCCAGTCCGGCGCCGCCCAGCAAGGCGGCCAGTTGCTGCTCGGGGCAGGAAGTTCCGCTGGGGTCGAGCAGCGTGTCCCCCTTGCCCTTGCGCCGGGTGAACCGGGCCATGCGGCCGTCCCGTGCCGTGATCTCGGCGCCGACCCGCATGCTTGCATAGCCGTGACGGAAATCGTCCGGGGTCTGGGCGGGGATCCCGAACAGGAATGCCGTGATTGCCCGCAGCGCCGTGGACTTGCCAGCCTCGTTCGGGCCGTGAACCACATGCAATGCCGCCGCGGGATCGAAGGTCAGCACCACGTCCTCGAAGCGTCCGAAGCGCTCGAGCGACAGGCTGCGGAACCTCATTGCGGCACTCTCATTGTGCCAATCCTACCGCAGCAATCCAGCTGCCACAGTCTCCCAAGCCTCGGCGCTCAGCTGCGCCAGCCCTCCCGGAGCGGCCAGTGCGCGCAGTTCGTCGTCCAATGCGGCCTGCGGCACTTGGCGCAACAGGCTTTCGATCTCCTTGGCCAGCTCCGCGCTCAAATCCGTATCCTGCCGCGCTGCCTCGAAGAAGGCGTGGAGATCGGACAGCGTGCCGGCGCCGGTTCCATTCGCGGTGGGCTTCGTAGTGGCGACCTTGGCACGCTCGATCAGCACGCCGCCCACCGCCTCGGCCGCAATCTGGCATTCGGCCAACGCGAGGTTCGGCTCGGCCCGAAGGCGCTGGTGCAGCGGCGTGGCGCCAACGAGTTCGATCCGGGCAATCACGATGCGCCCATCTCCCGCGGCCACCGCGTCCTCCAGCATCTCGCGCACCAACCCGACCATCGCCGCACTATCGACGACGCCGCCGAGGTCGACCCGCACGATGGCCCAGCGCAGCACATCGGTGATCCGGGGCTCCAATTCCACCACCCGACGGTCCTGCACATGCACCAGCGTGCATCCCTTCGGCCCGCATTCTCGCACGCTGCGCCCTTGGGTGTTGCCGGGGAAGACGATCGGGAGATCATCATGCAGTTCCGCCCGGGTATGGACGTGGCCCAGCGCCCAGTAGCCATAACCGCGCTGCGCCAGTTCCTGCGGGGTGCATGGGGCATACGACTCATGCTCGCTGCTGGTCGCCGACGTGTGCAACAGGCCGATGTTGAGCAGGCCGGCGACCGGCTCCGTATAGCTCGCGGCGAAGTCGGCAGGCACCGCGCGCTGCCAGAACGAGCGGCCGTGCAGCGCGACACCCAGGTCGGCCAGCGTCTCCGTCGTGCAGCGGTCGTCCGGGAATATGTGAACGTTCGGCGGCAGGCTGAGGTGCAGGCCGCCGGTGATGACGGACCGGGCATCGTGGTTGCCGCGGATCACGAAACAGGGCCGGCCCAGCCGCCGCATTTCCTGGGCGAAGAACATGCCGGTGCCGAAGTCTTTCCAATCCCCGTCATACAGGTCGCCGGCGATCAGCAGGAATGCGACATCTTCCGCGATCGCCAGGTCGATGACGGCCGAGAAAGCGCGCCGGGTGCAGCCGACCAGGTCGGGCGCCGCATCCATGCGGCGGAATGTGTGGAGCGGACTATCGAGGTGAATATCGGCGGCGTGCAGGAACTTCACGCAACGAGCTTACCAGGGCCGCCGCCGATTCGATAGGCCGGCGGCCCCGGGGGTCACTTAGCGATGGGCTCAGAACACCTGGCGGAACACGAAGAACAACGCCCCGGCCAGCAGCGCCGCCGCCGGCAA
>CAXTJW010000128.1:0-9159 GCA_964244305.1 uncultured Acetobacteraceae bacterium | reverse complement strand
GCGTGACGCGCTTCTCAGCCCTGGCGCAGGCCGCCTGAATTCGCCGACAGTATCACTTCTTCGTTTACTTACCGCCGCATTCGAATGCGACAACAGGAGATTGAGATGACACAGGCCCTGACCCTTGAGGACGTGCACGCCCGCCACATCAAGCGGTCCGACATGGTGGCGTGCAAGGTCGCCTTCATCGACTGCAAGATGCCGGGGTCGGAGCGCAAGGAGAACTATTCGCTCGTCGGCCCCGGCGTCACCCAGTCGCGCGACCAAGTGGTGAACCTGACGGAAGCGCACGGCTTCAGCCTGGGCGTCGCGGCCATGCCGCCGGGCACGGTGAACAACCTGCACGTCCACTTCACGGCGGAAGTGTTCATAATCCAGCGCGGCACCTGGACGTTCCGCTGGGGCGCGGACGGGCAGGACGGCGAGGTGCAGGGCGGACCCGGCGACGTGGTCTCCGTCCCTACCTGGATCTTCCGCGGCTTCACCAACTCCGGTGCGGAGGACGGCTGGATCTTCACCGCCCTCGGCGGCGACGACACCGGGGGAATCATCTGGCATCCCTCGATCCTGCGGAATGCCGCCCAGTACGGCATGTTCCTGACCCAGGACAACATGCTGGTGGACACCGCCGCCGGCACGCCGCTGCCGCCGCCCGAGGCGCTGATGCCGCCCTTGACGCCCGAGCAGCTCGCCGTCCTGCCGCGTTACACGCCCGAGCAGATGGCCCGCCGCGTGGTCCGGGCTGCGGACCGCGCCTGGTCCGGCGCCGCCTTGCTGGACGCGGGCCTGCCCGGTCACGCGAGCGAGCTGGCGCCGGTGATCGGCCACGGCATTACGGAGGAGCGTGCCCACGCGGCCCCCATCGGCAACCCGCACAGCTTCTCCGTCGAGTGGCTGCGCATCCCGGCCGGCAACCGGGTGGGCCGCCACCGGCTTTCGGAGAAGCAGGTCATCATCCCGTTCGCCGGTGCGTTCGATGTGACGTTGAACGAACCCGGCGCTGAGGTGTCCGTCCAGGTCGCGACGGGCGAGGTGTTCTCGGCCCCGCCCGGCGCCTGGCGCAGCCTGGCTGCGGCCGGGGGTGCTCCGGTAGAGGCCGCGCTCATCACCGCGGGCGACGCCCGCAAGCGCATCGTCTGGGCGCCCGAGATCGCCCGCGCCGCGCTGGACGCCGGCACCGTGCTGGACCACGACGGCCACGTCGCGCCCCTTGCCCTGTTGCCCCCGCCGGCCCGCCGCGCGGCCACGGCCTTGATGATGCAGGCGGCAGAGTGAGGCCGAACACGCTTCGCCGCCTGCACCGGGACGGCCGGGCCATCGTCAACGGCTGGCTGTCCATCAGCTCCCCTTACGTGGCGGAGCTTGCGGCCCATCAAGGCTACGACGCGCTGACGGTGGACATGCAGCACGGCATGATCGGGTTCGAGGGGGCAGTGGCCATGTTCCAGGCCATCGCCGGCACCGCCGCCATCCCCATGGCCCGGCCCAGCGAGAACAGCTCGGCCGAGATCATGCGGCTGCTCGACGCCGGGGCCTACGGCATCATCTGCCCCATGGTTTCCACTGCGGCAGACGCCGCCCGGCTGGTCGGCGCGTGCCGATACCCGCCGGTGGGTGCCCGCTCCTTCGGGCCGGCGCGCGGGCTGCTGTACGGCGGCACGGACTACTTCGCCGGGGCCAATGCGGAAGTGCTGGCGTTCGCGATGATCGAGACGCAGCAGGCGCTCGACAACCTGGACGCCATCCTGGACACGCCGGGGCTGGACGGCATCTACATCGGCCCCAACGACCTTGCCATCGCCCTGGGCTGCGCGCCCCGCAACGAGCATGACGACCCCGCCGTGACCGCCGCCATCGCGCGGGCGCGGGAGGGCCCGGCCCGGCGCGGGCTGATCGCTGGCATCTTCTGCTCGGACGGCCCGGCGGCTGCGCGGCGGGCCAGCGAGGGGTTCCAGCTCGTGACCCCCGGCAACGACGCGGCGCTGCTGCGTGCCACCCTGTCCGTCAACGTGCGCGCCGCCCGGGGCGCGGCCGGCTGATGCGCCGGACGCCCGCGCCGGCGAACGGGCGGGGCCTTGGGTTCCCGCCATGAGCACGCCCGCCTTCGATGCAATGGTCGTCGGCCTGGGCGCCGTAGGCAGCGCCACTCTGCTGCAACTGGCCCGCCGCGGCCAGCGCGTGCTCGGCCTGGATCGCTGGGACCCGCCGCACGCCTGGGGCAGCACACATGGCGACACCCGCATCACCCGCTGCGCCATCGGCGAGGGCGAGGCCTACGTGCCGCTCGTGCTGCGTTCCCACCAGATCTGGCGCGAGATCGAGGCGGAGACCGGCGCCGACCTGCTGACCCAATGCGGTGCCCTGATCCTGGCCGCTGGCACCAGCGCCGCCGTGGTGCATGGCAAGGCCGACTTCGTCCGCCGCACCATCGCCGCCGCCGAACGTTTCGGCATCCCGCACGACGTGATGGACTCCGACGCCACCATGCGCCGCTTCCCGCAGTTCCGCCTGCGCGGCGACGAGGTCGCCTACTACGAACCCGGCGGCGGCTACGTCCGGCCCGAGCGGTGCGTGGAGGCGCAACTGACGCTCGCCCGGCGGCACGGCGCCGCCGTGCGGACCGGCGCCCGCGTCGTCGGCATCAAACGCGACGGCGCCGGCGTGCGCGTCGCGACGGCGGACGGGGGCGACTTTGCCGCAGCCCAGGTAGTCCTGGCCGCCGGCGCTTGGTCCCCGGGCCTTGCTGGCGGCGCCCTGGCGCCCCGCATGGCCGTCACCCGCCAGGTGCTGCACTGGTTCGTGCCGGCGGATGCGGCCCCCTTCGCGCCGGGCCGCTGCCCTGTGTACATCTGGATGCACGGCGACGGGCCGGAGGACAGCTTCTACGGCTTCCCGGTCCCGCCGGGCAGCGAGGGCGTGAAGGTCGCGACCGAGCAATACTCCGCCCTGGTCGTCGACCCCGACCACCTGGAGCGGGCGGTGGCGCCGGAGGAGGTGGCCACCATGCACCGCACCCACCTGGCCGGCCGGATGCCGGGCCTGCTGCCCCACGTGTTCGACAGCGTGGCCTGCCCCTACACCATGACCCCCGACGGCGACTTCCTGATCGCCCCGGCGCCGGAGAACGGCCGCGTGCTGCTGGTCTCGGCCTGTTCTGGGCATGGCTTCAAGCACTCGGCCGGGCTGGGGGAGGCCGTCGCGGACATGCTGACGGGCAGCAACGCCCCGGCGTTGGTCGGCTTCACCGCGGCACGTTTCGCGCCGGCGTGAATTGGGCTTGCCCTTGCCGTCGCGAACCCGTTAGCGTCGATGCATTCGAATGCGGCACCATAACAAGAAGGCGTCATCAGCATGGCCCTCACAAGGCGGGGACTTCTCGGTACGGCGGCGGCGGGCGGAATGCTGGCGGGGGGCCTCAGGCCGGGCCGTGCGGCGGACCTCCCCTATGGGCTCAAGCCCGGCAAGCCCTACGCCGGCGCGACGGTCAACATCATCCTGCCGAACGCCGGCCAGTACCGGGCGCAGGCCAAGCGGCACCCGGCGTTCACCGAGCTGACGGGCATTAAGGCCAACTTCATCTACGTTCCGTACTCCACGCTCCTGGACAAGATCACGACGGAGGGCGTCAGCGGCGGCTCCGCCTACGACGTCATCACCTACCAGGACAGTTGGGGCGCCGCCCTGCTGCCGTACATGGACCCGATTGACGACCGCGTGGCTCGCGACGGGTTCGACATGGGCAGCTACCCCGGCGTGTACAAGCAGTCCGGCATGTTCGACGGCAAGCTGTACGGCCTGCCGCTCCGCGCCCATCCGCAGATGCTGTTCTACCGTAAGGACCTGCTGGAGCAGGCCGGGCAGCAGCCGCCCAGGACGTTCGCCGAGTTCACCAACGTGGCCCGCGCCATGCAGGACAAGACCGGCGTGCCCGGCGTCGCCATGGACTACAGCAAGGGCAACAGCGGGCAGAACCTGTTCCTGTGGCTGAACTTCCTGTGGGGCCACGGCAGCGACGTGCTGGGCAAGGACCGCAAGGCGCGTTTCAACGACGCCGCCGGCCTCAAGGCGACCGAGCTGTACACGGGCCTGCTGCTGAAGGACAAGGTCGCCAACATCGGCTCGGTCGGGTTCAACGAGAGCGACATGGTGAACTCCATGGCGCAGGGCACGTCCGCCATGATGATGCAGTGGTGGTGGGCCTACCCGGTGCTGACCAGCGGGCGTTCCACGCTCAAGGCGGAGCAGGTGGGCTTCACCACCGTCCCGAGCCTGGATGCCGCGCACCCGGCCAGCGTCACGACATCCATGCCGTTCTCCTTGAGCAAGCTGTCCAAGAACAAGGACGCGGCGTGGGAGTACATGAAGTGGATGTGCAACCCGGACCTTGAGCTGGACATCGCCACCGACAAGTCCGATCCCGACCTCAACGAGATCATGGTCGTCCACACCGCGAACTTCGAGAACGAGAAGCTTAACGAGCTGAGCCGCGGCCTGCACCGCGCGGGCCTCGCGGCGCTGGCCGCGGCCCGGCCCATGCCGCAGATCCGCGAGTGGCCGCAGGTCGCCTCCGTGCTGGAAACCGCGGTGTCCGACATCTGCTCCGGTGGCAAATCGGTGAAGGCGGCGATGGACGACGCGGCGGCCCAGGTGGACCGCGTCCTGCGCCGGTCCGGCGGCCGGTCCGGCTGATGTCGGCGGCGATTGGCGGAGCGCGGACGCCGCAGGACGGACTGTTCAAGTACATGCTGCTCGCTCCCGCCCTGGTGGTGGTCGCCGCCACGCTTGGCTACCCGCTGGTGCAGTCGTTCTGGTACTCGCTGCACGACTGGAACCTGGGGCGCCAAGCGACCATCGGGCCGTTCGTGGGCCTGTCCAACTACGTGCAGGCCCTGACCGACGACCCGGACTTCTGGAACAGCGTCCGCGTCACCCTGGTGTTCACCGTCGCCTCCGTCGTGCTGACGCTCGGCACCGCGCTGGCCCTGGCAATGCTGCTGGCCGGCGGCCGGGCGATCGAGGTGAACGTCCGCACGTTGCTGGTGATCCCGTTTGCCATGTCCCCGGCGCTGCTCGGCATCTCCTGGCGTTTCCTGCTCAACCCGGAGTTCGGCGCGGCGGACGCGGTGCTCAAGGCCCTGATCCCGCCGCTGCGCGGCCAGGCCCTCCTGGCGGAGCCGACGCTTGCGATGTGCGCGCTGGTGATGGTCGATGTGTGGCATTGGGCGCCGTACTTCATGCTGACCTTCGTCGGCGCCCTCGCTTCCTTGCCGCAGGACACCATCGACGCGGCGGAGGTGGACGGCGCCGGGCGGCTGCGCGCCTTTTTCCAGGTGATCCTGCCGCAGCTCCGCCCGGTGCTGGCGATCACCATTCTGCTCAAGACCATCTTCTCGCTCAAGATGCTCGACCAGGTCGTGACCATGACCAGCGGCGGACCCGGCAGCGCCACCACCACCTTGCCCTACTCGATCTACGAGACCGCGTTCCGCTTCTTCGACCTCGGCTACGGCGCCGCGGTCGCTTATCTGCTCGCGGCCGTCATGCTGGTGCTGGCGGTCATCTATTCCCGCCTGCTGACGGAGAAGAAGCCATGAGCGACGCCGCCCTGCCTGCCCTCGCGCAGCCGGCGGCCACCCCGGCGCAACCGGCCACAGCCCGGCGCAAGCGGCGCCCGCCCGGCACCTCGCCCACGCGCACGGCGCTGATCATGCTGGTGGCCGTCGTCTGGCTGCTGCCGGTGCTGTGGATCTTCGCAACCGCGTTCAAGGCGCCGCGCGACGTGCTATCGTTGCGCCTGCTGTTCACTCCCACGCTGCACAACTTCGCCGTCGCCTTCGGCAATCCGTTCTTCCTGGGCGAGCGCCTGGCCAACAGCGCCATCGTCACCGTGGCGACGCTGCTGATCGCGCTGCCGATCTCCACCGCCGCCGCCTACGCTTTTTCCCGCTTCCGCTTCCCCGGCGGCGCGGTCTGGCCGCTGGGCGTGCTGGCCACCCAGTTCCTGCCGCCGGTCATCATCATCATCCCGCTGTTCATCGCTTTCCGCGGCCTCGGCCTGCTGGACACCCGGGTGGCGCTGGTGATCGCCAACATGAGCTTCGTGCTGCCCTACGCCATCTGGATGATCAAGGGCTTCATCGACGCCCTGCCGATCGACATGGAGGAAGCGGCGCAGATGGATGGCGCGTCCCGGCTGCGGGCGATTTGGGACGTGGTGGTGCCGCTGATCCTACCGGGCATCGCGACGGCGGCGGTGTTCTGCTTCGTCGTGTCGTGGAACGAGTTCTTCTATGCCTTGGTGCTGACGCGGCAGGACGCGACGACCCTGCCGGTCGCGCTGATGGGCACCCGCACCGACCAGGGCGACGCCTGGGAGGTGATGGCGACCATGGGCCTGGTCATCATGCTGCCGATGCTGGTCATCGCCCGGCTGATGCAGCGGTTCTTCACCAAGGGCATCACCACCGGCGGCGTGAGGTAAGGACGATGGCAGAGGTTCGGCTGGTCGGCGTCGAGAAGCGGTGGGGTCCTGTCGTGGGAGTCGCCGAGCAGTCGCTCGACATCGGCGACGGCGAGTTCTTGGTGTTGCTGGGGCCGTCCGGCTGCGGCAAGACCACGACGATGCGGATGATCGCCGGGCTGGAATATCCGAGCGCCGGAGACATCTTCATCGGCGAGCGCAACGTGACCGACGAGCGTCCACGCGACCGCGACATCGCCATGGTGTTCCAGAACTACGGCCTGTACCCGCACATGACGGTCGCCGGCAACATCGGCTACCCCCTCAAGGTGCGCGGCGTGGCGCCCGGGGAGCGGCGCGGCCTGGTGGCCACCGCCGCCCGCAAGGTGGAGCTAGAGGCGCTGCTGGAGCGCCGCCCGCGCGAGCTGTCGGGCGGGCAGCGCCAGCGCGTGGCCCTGGCCCGCGCCATCGTCCGCCGCCCCCAGGTGTTCCTGATGGACGAGCCGCTGTCCAACCTGGACGCTAAGCTGCGCGTGTCCATGCGGGCGGAGATCAAGCACCTGCAGCACGAGCTGGGCATCACCACGGTTTATGTGACGCACGACCAAATCGAGGCCATGACGATGGCGCACCGCGTCGCCGTGATGCGCGCGGGCGTAATCCAGCAGCTTGCGCCGCCGGAGGACATCTACAACGACCCGGCCAACCTGTTCGTCGCCGGGTTCATCGGCTCGCCGCCCATGAATCTGCTGCACGGCGCCTTGCAGGACGGCGACTTCGTGGCGCCAAGCGTCCGCATCGCGGGCGTCGCCGCGGGCAGCAACCCCGCGGTCGTGCTCGGCGTGCGGCCGGAGGACGTCCACCTTGAGGCCGCGGAGGCCGCGGACGTGACGGGGTCGGTCTATACCTTCGAGCTGACCGGCGAGGCGATCCTGGTGACGGCCAACGTGCAGTCCGCGCGTATCACCGCACGCGGCGACCGGCACCTGCGCCTCGCCATCGGGGAGCCGGTCGGGATGCGGATCAGCCGCGAGCACCTGTTCCTGTTCGACGCCAAAACCGAGCGGCGCATCCGGCATTAGCCCGGCAGCCGCGCCGAACCGCGCCGGACCAGGGTGCCGGGCAGCAGCAGTCGTCGCGCCCGGACCTCCGGCGCCTCCAGGCGCCGCACGATCATGTCAACTGCCGCCGTCGCCAGCGCCCCAATGTCCTGGCGCACCGTCGTGAGGTCGTAAGCCTCGTGCGCTGCCTCCGGCACGTCGTCGAAGCCGACCACGGACACGTCGTCCGGCACCCGCAGCCCGAGGCTGAACCGGCACGCATCCAGCACGCCGAAGGCCAAGGCGTCGCTGCCGCAGAACACCGCGTCCGGGGCGCCTGCCGCCTGCACGTGCTCCAGGAAGGCCGCCCGGGCGCCGGCGTAGGATTGCGCTGCCGGCCGGATCAGCGTGGGAGTGGCGCCCAGGCCGCGCAGGCCCTCTACGAAGCCGCGCGTGCGTTCCGCGTTCACCGGCCAGGCGGCGGGACCGCCCATGCACAGCACCCGTCGGTGCCCGGCGGCGTGCAGCCGGTCTGCCACGTCCCGCGCCGCGCCGGCGTGGTCGGTCGCCACCCGGTCCACCCGCGGCAGCGCCGCCGGGCCGTTGAACGAGACGACCGGCACGCCGCGCAGCAGGAACGGCTGCACCTCGTCCGGCTCCAGGGCCGTCGCCACCACCAGCCCGTCGAGGGGGTAGCGCAGCGCCGCCTGCGCTGCCGCCTGCGCGCTTGCCCCGTCCTCGACCGGCATCAGCAGGAGCTGCTTGCCATGCCCGGCGAGCGCGCGGCCGATCCCGGCGACGATGGCCGGATTGGCGGACAGGGTGAACTCGGTGACGATCACGCCCACCATCTCGGACCGCCGGGTGATCAGGGAGCGGGCGATGGCGTTCGGCACGTAGCCCAGCGCCGTCGCGACCTCCTGCACCCGGGCGCGCGTCGCTTCCGACATCTCGCTGCCTGGCATGAAGCAACGCGACACGGTGGACTGCGCCACCCCCGCTGCAATTGCCACGTCGTAGGACGTGACCCGGCGGCCTTGCGGCGCCCTTGGCCGGGCGATCCCATCCCTGTGCGCCCTCGTATCAGTCATGCGTGATGAGTGGCAGCAGCCGGCCCGGCGCACAAGCCGCCAGTCGGGGCTTGCGCTGCGACGGAGCCGGCGTTCTAATCCGCATTCGAATGCGGGAGGAAGTATCGACCATGGACACCGACGCTGTGCCGGACGGCGCCCTGCTGCCGTCAGCCTACGCCAGATACCGGGACCCTCGCGACTACATCCTGAGTTGGACCGACGCCATCTGGATCGACCGTGGCCTGGGCCGCCTGACCGAGCACTACGACAAGGCCGTGAAGGTCCACACGGCCTATGGCGAGACCTACGACTGGGATCACGTCGTCAGCAACAGCCTGCAGAAGTTCGCGGCTTTCCCGAACGGCGGCGGCGGCCATGGCGAGGACGTGATCTGGGAGGCCCGCGGCCCGAACGGCTTCATCAGCAGCCACCGCGTGTTCAAGACCGGCACTCACACGGGCTACTGGACGTACGGCCCGCCCACCGGGCGCGACTGGGTGTCCCGCACCGTTGCGCACTGCCTGGTGCAGGACAACAAGGTGCTGGAGGAGTGGCTGGTCCGCGACGAGTGGGCCGTGCTGGAGCA
>CAXTJW010000127.1:3911-9188 GCA_964244305.1 uncultured Acetobacteraceae bacterium | reverse complement strand
TCCGCGCTGAACCGGGGCGGCCTGAGCGGGCTTGAACCCAACCAGACCGTGAAGATGCAGGTGGCCGATGGCCGCCGCGGACCGGAGGCGGTCTCGGTCGAGGCTGCTTAATGGCATGATCGCGGCCCGGTGCGGCGGCTGCCTGTCATGGGCCGCCGTGGCGCTGGGCAGCGCTGGGATCGGGATTGCGTCGTCGACGATCGCAGCCGGCCTTCCAGGGATCGGGCCGAATGATGCTCGGGTTGGGATCGACGCTCTTGCTATGCCGTGGGCGGCGGTCGCGCGGGTGCAGGTGCCCGGAGTATCCCGTTGCACCGGGTTTCTCGTTGGCCCGCAAACGGTCGTAACCGCGGCGCATTGCCTATATGGCCGCCGGCTTAGTCATTTCGTGCTGCCATCCTCCGTGCATGTGTTGCTGGGCTACGCGGACGGCGCGTTCGCACGGCATGAGGTGGCCGCCTCGTATCGCATCGCATCGGGATACGCACCGCTCATGCCCGGCGGGCAGGGGGCGGACCTTGCGGTGCTGACGGTAACGACGCCGATCGCCGATCCCGCCGGAAGCCTCATACTGGCAGAGCAGCCCGTGGCGATCTCCAGTTCGCTGATGCTGGGCGGCTATGGGCAGGACCGGGCGGAACGGATCGCGGCGGACCTGTCTTGCACAGCGCTGGGCTACACGACCGGGGCAGACGGGCGCATGATGCTGGCGCACGACTGCGCCGGCACTCGCGGCACCAGCGGCGGCCCTGTGCTGGTGCGCACGCCCGGCGGATTGCGCGTCGCCGGCGTCCAGGTCGCCGCGAACAATGAACGGCCTGGCGGATTGGCAGTACCGGCTGCGGCCATACGCGCGTTGCTGACGGGCCCATAGCCTTGGCGGGCGTGCGGGATGCTAAACGGCCTGGCCGGCGCACCAGCCGCTCGACCACGCCCATTGGAAATTGTAGCCGCCCAGCCAACCCGTCACATCGGCGGCCTCGCCGATCACGAACAGGCCCGGCACGTCGTTGGCCTCCATCGTCTTCGACGACAGGGCGCGGGTGTCCACGCCGCCAAGGGTGACCTCCGCCTTCGAATAACCCTCCGACCCCGCCGGCGTCAGCCGCCAGCCGTTCAGCATCGAAGCGAGCCCGCGGAGCAGGCGGTCGGGCAGGTCAGCCATCGGCAATGCGGGCAAATAGGCCGCCGCCAACGCCTGCGCCAGCCGCGCCGGCAACAGTTCTGCGAGCACCGTGCGGCTCTCGGCACGCGGGCGTGAGCGCTTGCGGTCGCGCAGGATGGCGTAGGCGTCGACGCCCGGCAGCATGTCCACCTGCACCGCCGCGCCCTCGCGCCACAGCGACGAAGCCTGCAGGATCGCCGGACCAGACAGGCCGCGATGGGTGAACAGCATCGCCTCCTGGAAGGTATGGCGTCCGGCGGTGGCGGACACCGGCAGCGCCACGCCGCTCAATGGCTGCATGAGCCCGAGCTCGTCGCCGGCAAAGGTCAGCGGCACAAGGCCGGGGCGGATTTCCGTGAGCGGCAGTCCGAACCGGCGCGCCGCGTCATAGGCGAGCCCGGTTGCGCCCATCTTTGGAATGGACAGCCCCCCGGTCGCCAGCACCAGGCTGGGCGCGGTGAAGCCGCCCTGGTCCGTCTGGACCCGGAAGCCGCCGGAATGCGAAAGCTCGGTGATGCGGTGGCGCAGCCGCAGGTCCACGCCCGCCGCTGCGCACTCCGCCAGCAGCATGGCAACGACCGCGCGGGCCGATCCGTCGCAGAACAGCTGGCCCAAGGCTTTTTCATGGAACGGGATACGATGTTTCCGCACCATCGAAATGAAATCCTGCGCGGTGTAGCGGCTCAGCGCGGAGGTGCAGAAGCGGGGATTGCCGGAGATGAAGCGGTCCGGCGCGGCCTGTTCGTTGGTGAAATTGCAGCGCCCGCCGCCGCTGATCAGGATCTTGGCGCCGGCCTGGTCCGCATGGTCGAGCAGCAGCACGCGCCGCCCGCGGCCGCCGGCTGCGATCGCGCACATCATCCCCGCCGCACCCGCGCCCAGAATGATGGCGTCGAAGGCGGCGAGCTTAGGGGAGGGGGATTGCGCGGTCATGGGCCCCTCATTTGGTAGGTGCCGGCGAAAGCGGGAATAGCTGGATTCGAGATAGGGAGCGAACGCCTTTGTCATGCGTTGCAACGATACGGGCATGCAGCCCGGCAAGGGCTTTTGGTCATGGCCGACATCGTGCTGAACTCGCCGCGCATCAAGAATCAAGTGCAGCCGCCGGAACTGCCGGGCCTGCAGGCGCTGACGACCGTCGTGGTCGCCGTCGTCGTCATCGCGGCGCTGTATTTTGCGCGCGAGGTGCTGGTGCCGATCACTCTGGCGATTCTGCTATCGTTCGTGCTCGCGCCGCTGGTTGCGTTGCTGCGCCGGATCGGCCTGCCGCGCGTGCCGGCCGTGGTGACCGCGGTGGTGTTCGCGCTGGGTATCCTGCTTTCGCTTGGCGGCGTGATCGGCACCCAGGTTGCAAGCCTGGCCAACGACGTTCCCCGCTACGCCGCGACCATCGAGCGCAAGGTCGACACCGTACGCTCCTACACTGTCGGCCGGGTCACTGCGATGACGGGGAAGCTTGGGCGGCAATTGGACGACTTCCCGCCGCCGAAGCCGGACGGGAAGGCGGCCCAAGCGAGCCAGCCCTCCGACGTCCAGAAACCAGTGCCGGTCGAGGTCCACCAGCCGGACGCGACGCCCATGGAGATCGCGACCCGAGTGCTGTCGCCGATCGTGTCGCCGCTCGCGACCATGGGGATCGTGCTGCTGGTTTCGGTGTTCATCCTGATGCAGCGCGAGGATTTGCGGGATCGGATGATCCGGCTGTTCGGGTCGAGCGACCTGCACCGGACCACCGCCGCGATGGACGACGCGGCGGCCCGGCTGAGCAAGTACTTCCTTACCCAGCTCGCGCTCAATGCGGCGTTCGGCGTGGTGATCGGGCTGGGGCTGCTGGTCATCGGCGTGCCCAATCCTGTGCTTTGGGGCATCATCGCGGCGCTGATGCGGTTCGTGCCGTATGTCGGCGCGTTCGGCTCGGCGATCCTGCCGATCAGCTTGGCCGCAGCGGTGGACCCGGGCTGGACCATGGCGCTATCGACCGTCGCACTGTTTTTGATCGTCGAGCCGGTGACCGGGCAGGTCGTCGAGCCGCTGGTTTATGGCCATAGCACCGGGTTGTCGCCGGTGTCGGTCGTGGTCGCCGCGATCTTCTGGGCGTGGCTCTGGGGGCCGGTCGGGCTGATCCTGTCCATGCCATTGACGCTGTGCCTGGTCGTGCTCGGACGCCACATCGACCGGCTGGAGTTCTTCGACGTGCTGCTGGGTGACCAGCCGGCGCTCACTCCCGCCGAAAGCTTCTATCAGCGCATCCTGGCCGGCGACGCAGACGAGGCGCTCGACCAGGCCGAGGTGCTGCTGCGAGATCGTGCCCTGTCATCCTATTACGACGAGGTCGCGTTGAAGGGCCTGGCGCTTGCGGCCAACGACTCCGTGCGCGGCGTCCTGAGCGACGATCAACTTTCCAACATCCAGGACGCGATCGACGGCGTGGTGGTCGACCTTGCGGACCACGACGACATCGACCCGGCGCCGTCCAAGCGCAACGTTGGCAATGCGCCGGTCTCGGCGACTGTCGTGCCGCCGCAGGCCAAGCCGGCGCCGGCCGGAAGTGCGGCCGACTTGACGCCCGAGTGGGCGGGTGCCGCGCCAATCCTCTGTGTCGCCGGGCGCGGTCCGCTGGACGAGGCCGCATGCACCATGCTGGCGCAGTTGCTGGGCAAGCATGGGCTGCGCGCTCGTGTCGTGAGCAAGGAGGCCGCATCGCGTGCGCATATCGCGTCCCTCGATGTCGGGGACGTCGCGATGGTGTGCGTGTCCTACCTTGAGGCGAGCGGCAGCCCGTCGCCATTGCGCTATTTGATGCGCCGGTTGCGGCAGCGTGCGCCGGGCGCGCCGATCCTGGTCGGCTTGTGGCAGGCGGACGCGGACCTGCTGGAGGATGAACGCCTGCGCGCCGCGGTCGGGGCCGACCACTATGTGACGACGCTGCGCGATGCGGTGAACGCCTGCCTGGCTGCGGTGCGGGCCGCGTCGGAGACGGCGCAAATCGGCGCTGCGCCCGCGCCGGTATTGTCGGCGGCGGGACAGTAGCTGCTGCCCCGCCCCGGCTACTGCGCCGCTTCGAGACGAAGGGTGTCGATCGGAAGCAAGTTGCCGGCGCGCTCGAAATGCCAAAAGGTCCAGCCATTGCAACTCGGCGCATTTTGCAATGCGGCGCCGACTTGGTGGATCGATCCGCGGATGACGCCGGACACCCCGGATACCAGCGTCCCGTCCGCCGTCACGACGGCCGTGACCCGGCGCTGCTTGTCAAACAGCGCGGTCCCCGGCGCGATCAGGCCGCGTTCCACGAGGCTGCCAAAGGGAATACGGACGGCCTCGCGTTTGGTCGGCGTCGCGGCGACGCCCATGATCGGGGCCGGTTTTTCACGCCAAACCCGGCCGATCGCGGCCTCGGCGTAGGCGGGATGGCGCTCCATGCCGATGAAATGACGATGCAGGCGCTTGGCCATCGCGGCCGTGGTGCCGGTGCCGAGGAAAGGATCAAGGATGATGTCGCCGGGCGAAGTGCTGGCGAGCAGCACGCGGTGCAGCAGCGCCTCGGGTTTCTGCGTGGGATGCAGCTTTAGGCCGTGCTGGTTGCGCAGGCGCTCCGCCCCGGTGCACAGCGGCAGGAACCAGTCGCTGCGCATCTGCAGGTCGTCGTTGAGCGCTTTCATGGCTTGGTAGTTGAAGCGGTAGCGGCTGTCGCGGCCGCGGGCGGCCCAAATCAGCGTTTCATGCGCATTGGTGAAGCGGCGGCCGCGGAAGTTCGGCATCGGATTGGCTTTGCGCCAGACGATGTCGTTAAGGATCCAGAAACCCAGATCCTGTAGAATGGCGCCGATGCGGAAGATATTGTGGTAGGAGCCGATGACCCAGATCGTGCCGTCCTTGCGCAGCAGGCGCCGGCATTCGCCAAGCCAGTCCCGGGTAAAGGCGTCGTAGGCGGCGAAATCGTTGAACCGGTCCCAGTCGTCGTCGACCGCATCCACCAGGCTGTCGTCCGGACGGCGAAGCTCGCCGCGGAGCTGGAGGTTATAGGGCGGATCGGCAAAGACGCAGTGGACCGACGCCGGCGGGAGCATGCCCATCAGCGGCACGCAATCCCCTAGCAGCACCTGATCCAGCGG
>CAXTJW010000127.1:1767-3811 GCA_964244305.1 uncultured Acetobacteraceae bacterium | reverse complement strand
AACCGGCTGTCGTTCAGCTCGCCAGCCCGAGTCTCCCGGATCAGCGCCAGAATGCGGCGTGCACGGTCGGGCACATGCTCCTGCAGCCAGGCGGTGAACACCTCGCGCAGTTCGAGCGGCAGGCGCAGCAGCACATAGCCGGCGTGGGTCGCGTCGTGCCGCCGCGCGGCGGTGAGGATGCTCTCCAGCTCCATGTCGTTCAGCCCGGGGATCATGGGGGCCGCAAGCACGCCGGCCGGAACGCCCGCCCGGGTCAACGCCGCTATGGTCTGCAGCCGGCGGGATGGCGACGCCGCCCGCGGCTCCATGCGCCGCGCCAAGCCGGCGTCCAAAGTGGTGATGGAAAGCCAAACCCGGACCAGCCCACGTGCCGCCATGCGCTGCAGGATGTCGAGATCGCGCAATACGCCGGCGGATTTCGTGACGATGCTTACCGGATGGCTGAAGCGGTCCAACACCTCCAGCACCGCGCGCGTCAGCCGCAGCGTGCGGTCGACGGGTTGGTATGGGTCGGTGTTGGACCCCAGCGCCATCGGCCGTGCGACGTAGCCGGGTTTGCTCAGCTCGCGCTCGAGCAGCGTGGCGACGTCGGGCTTGAACACGATCTGCGTCTCGAAATCGAGGCCGGGCGAATAGCCGAGATAGGCGTGGCTGGGCCGGGCGTAGCAGTAGACGCAGCCATGCTCGCAGCCGCGATAGGGATTGATCGCGCGGTCGAAGCCGATGTCCGGGCTGCCGTTCCAACTGATGGCGGTCTTGCTGTTGTCCCGGGTCAATGTCGTTGGCAGCGGCGGCAAGTCCGTCAGCTCGGCGCCGATCGAGGCCCACCCGTCGTCGAGGGACACAGACGTATGGCGGTCATAGCGCACAGCCGGGTTGTTTGCCGCGCCGCGGCCGTGGCGGGCAAGCGGCCGCTGCAGCACATCGGGTTGCGACTCCACCGCTTCAGCCTGGTCAAACGCGGCGACGGCATCCAGGTCCAAGGCGCTTCGAGATAGATCCCGTCCGGCGATGGTCCCATCCGGCATGGCTGTGTTCCCTGTGCGTTCCAATGCACCTTGAACGATCTACGCCCGTAAAGTCAAGAACGAAATAAGAACAAGATGAGTGTTTTAACTGTGGAGGTGTTCCTGCAGCCGTGGCATCAGCTCGACCAGGTTGCAGGGACGGTGCCGGCTGTCGAGCTGCCACAGCAGGATGTCGTCCCACGCGTCCTTCACGGCGCCCGTGCTGCCCGGCAGAGCAAACAAATAGGTGCCGCCCGCCACGCCAGCCAGGGCGCGGGACTGCATCGTGGATGTGCCGATCTTCTGGTAACTCAGCATGCGGAACAGCTCGCCAAACCCCTCGATACGCTTCTCGATGACGCGGTCGAACGCCTCGGGTGTCACGTCACGACCCGTGATGCCGGTGCCGCCCGTGGTGATGACGGCGTCGATCGCCGGGTCCGCGATCCAGCCGCGTAGGCGGGCCTCGATCAAGGGAGCGTCGTCGCGCTCGATCGCACGGGCGCCGACATGGTGGCCGGCCTGGATGATGCGTGCGGCCAGAGTGTCGCCCGAGCGGTCGTCGGCAGCGCTGCGCGTGTCGGAAACCGTGAGAACCGCGATGCTCACGGGGACGAACCGGCGGCTTTCGTCGATTGGCATGTTCATTGGTCCGGATAAAGGTCTGGTTAAGGATTTGGTTGTAGGCTGCTGCGAAGTGCAAGAAGGTCGGCCCAGCTATCTCGCTTGGCCGCAGGGGTTCGAAGCCATTGATCCAAGGGGAGCATCGCAAATGCGGGTAGCGGCGTGTCAAAACCTGGAAGCGCCGCCTGCAGCCAGCGTCCGCGCAGCCGCCGGATGCTGTCGTTGCTGCCGGTCATCGCCCTGACGGCGGCCGAGCCCAGCAGCAGCAGCCGCTCGGGCCGCACGAGCTGCAGCAGGCGAAATACGAATGGCAGGCAGGCCTGAATCTCGGCATCGGTCGGGGCACGGCCGCCGGGCGGGCGCCAAGGCACCAGATGGGTCAGCAGCAGGCCTGTGCGATCGAGGCCGGCGCT
>CAXTJW010000127.1:0-1667 GCA_964244305.1 uncultured Acetobacteraceae bacterium | reverse complement strand
GGCGCCAAGGCACCAGATGGGTCAGCAGCAGGCCTGTGCGATCGAGGCCGGCGCTTCCCAGCACGCGGTCGAGCGTGTGCCCGGCCGCTCCAGCGAATGCAACGCCCGCACGGTCGTCATCGGCGCCGGGCGCATCGGCGATCAGGATTAGCTTGGCGACTGTATTTCCTGCGGGGCGTACTGTGGTCGTCGCCGTGGCACGGAGCGGGCAACCTTCGAACACTTCGAGGGCTGCATGGAGATCGCCGACCGTTTCGGCCAAGACTGCAGCCGATTGGCTCCGCGCGGTGGCTGGAATGACCGGGGCCTGTTGGGGCAGGGTCGGTGATACGGGCTGCAGCGCGGGCGTAGGCCGGAGATGGTTGCGCGGCAGGTCGCCTAGGGCCTCGTCCGCACCCCATTCGATCTGGAGGCGCAGCGCTGCAAGGCTGTCCATCGCGCCTAGACCGTTCTATGTCGCATAGGAGTGAAAATGTGCCGCGTGCGGGTTTTGCGCAACCCGCGCCCATCCCCACTTAGAGGAGATAGACGGAGGGATGGATGTCGGAACGTGAGATGGCCCGTGAGGCCATGGAATTCGATGTGGTGATCGTCGGCGCGGGCCCGGCCGGGCTCGCAGCGGCGATCCGCCTGAAACAGCTTGCGCCCGATGCAACCGTCTGCGTCGTGGAAAAGGGCGGAGAGGTTGGCGCCCATATCCTGTCCGGCGTCGTGATCGAGCCGCGTGCCCTGAACGAGCTGCTACCGGACTGGCTGAATTCCGGTGCCCCGTCGATGACGCCGGCCGGGGAGGACCGCTTCCTGTTCCTGACGGAAACCCGGGCGATCAAGTTGCTCACGCCGCGGCAGATGCATAATGCCGGCAACTATGTCGGCAGCCTTGGCGACATGTGCCGCTGGCTCGGCACCCAGGCCGAGGCGCTGGGCGTCGAGATATATCCAGGCTTCGCCGCGGCCGAGGTGCTGATCGAGGACGGCCGGGTCATGGGCGTCGCGACCGGCGACATGGGCATCACCAAGGCGGGCGAGCAGGGCTCCAACTACCAGGCCGGCATGGAGCTGCGTGCGGCCTACACCCTGTTCGCCGAGGGTTGCCGCGGCTCGCTCACCAAGCAGGTCGCCAACCATTTCAACCTGCGCGAGGGCCGTGATCCGCAGACCTATGCGTTGGGTATCAAGGAGCTGTGGGAAATCCCTGCGGCGTCGCACAAGCCTGGGCTGATCGAGCACTCGGTCGGCTGGCCGCTCGACCGCAACACCTATGGCGGGTCGTGGCTCTATCACTGGGGCGACAATTTGGTGTCGTATGGGTTCGTGGTCGGGCTCGACTACCATAATCCATGGCTGTCGCCTTTCGACGAGATGCAGCGGTTCAAGACGCACCCGGCGATGCGCAAGCATTTCGAGGGCGGACGCCGCGTCAGCTATGGCGCGCGGGCGCTGAGCGAGGGCGGGTTCCAGTCGATCCCCAAGCTGACCTTCCCCGGCGGCGCGCTGATCGGCGACACGGCCGGGTTCCTGAACGTGCCTAAGATCAAGGGTACACATACCGCGATGAAGTCGGGCATGCTGGCGGCGGAGGCCGTGGCGGAAGCGCTCGAACGCAACCGGCCCGCCGAGCCCGATAGCTACGAGACCCGCTTTCGTGAGAGCTGGCTGTTCGAGGA
>CAXTJW010000126.1:0-9220 GCA_964244305.1 uncultured Acetobacteraceae bacterium | reverse complement strand
GCGCTGTATGCCGCCATGATGCTGCACGACATCGCCAAGGGCCGCGGCGGCGACCACTCGGAACTGGGTGCGGAGATCGCGACGCAGGTCGGTCCCACCATCGGCCTCTCGGCGGAGGAGACGGAGACGGTGAGCTGGCTGGTGCTGCACCATCTCATGCTCAGCCAGACCGCCTTCAAGCGCGACATCGACGACCCCAAGACCATCCTGGATCTCGCCGACACCATCCAGTCGCCGGAGCGCCTGAAGCTGCTGCTGGTGCTGACGGTCGCCGACATGCGCGCCGTCAGCGCAAAGGTCTGGAACGGCTGGAAGGCGACGCTGCTGCGCGAGCTGTATGCCCGGGTCGCGGACGTGCTGGCCGGCGGCCTCGCGACGACGGAGCGCGACGTGCGCGTGGCGCGCGCCAAGGAGGCGGCGGCGCAGTTCCTGACCGACTGGCCCCGTACGGACCAGGATTTCTTCTACGGGCTCGGCTATCCCGGCTACTGGCTGAGCTTCGATCCCGAGACGCACGCCCGGCACGCCCGGCTGACCCGCGACGCCGAGCGGCGGCAGGCGCCATTGACCGTCGACACCCAGCCGCTGCCGTCGCGCGCGGTGACGGAGGTGACGGTCTATACCGCCGACCACGCCGGGCTGTTCAGCCGGATCGCGGGCGCGCTCGCGGTGGCCGGCGCGTCGATCGTGGACGCGCGCATCCATACGCTGACCAACGGCAGCGCGCTCGACACGTTTTGGATCCAGGACGCGGCCGGCGGCGCCTTCGACGCGCCGCACCGGCTGGCCCGGCTGCATGTGCTGATCGACCAGGCGCTGTCAGGGCGCCTCGGCCTGGACGGCGAGATACGCCGGGCGTCGCGGGCGTTGTTGGGCCGGCGCATGCGGGCGATCCATGTGCCGCCGCGCGTCGTGATCGACAACCGCGCCAGCAACACGCACACCGTGCTCGAGGTGAACGGCCGCGACCGGCCCGGCCTGCTGCACGACGTGACGGCGGCCATCAGCGAGCAGGGGCTGCAGATCGCCTCGGCGCATGTCACGACCTATGGCGTGCGGGCGGTCGACGTATTCTATGTGAAGGACGTCTTCGGCCTCAAGGTCGAGAACGAGCGCAAGCTGGCGGCCTTGCGCCAGGCGCTGCTCACGGCGCTGCAGGCCCCCGACGACAGCACTCCGGAACCGGCCCCATTGGCGCGCCGGCGGCGGGAAGCGGCGGAGTAAGCCCGCGTCCATAGGCGGGAAGCCAATGCGGCGTTGCCGCGTTATGCCCCTATGAGCAGTCGACGAAATGCAACACGGACCCAAGGCGCATGGCTGGCAGCCAACGCCTGGCCCCTCCTTGCGCCGGTCGCATTGCTGCTCGGTTGGCGGCACGCTGACCGATTGAAACAGGCTTTGCGGCAATCCCAGGCGGCAATCTGCGCGACCCGCGAGCAGCTTGGCGCCATCATCAGCCATGCCCCGATCGGCCTGGTGCAGGCCGATCTGCGCGGGAACATCCTGCGCGCGAACGAGTCGTATTGCAGCCTGGTGGGCCACCCGTCGGAACATCTTCGTACGCTCATGCTGCATGAGCTCACGCATCCCGAGGACCGGGCCGAGCACCAGGAGCGGCACGCGGAAATGCTGCAAAGCGGCCAGCCGTTCCGCATCGAAAGCCGCCTTGTCCGCGCCGATGAAAGCGACGTCTGGGTCATCAGCAACGTCGACATCACGGAAGACGACGATGGCCGGCCGCTGCACGTCATCGCCGCAGTGCAGGACATCTCGCACCGGCGCGCGGCCGAGTCGGCGTTGCAGGCGCTCACGGCCAACCTGGAGCAGCGGGTCGCCGAGCGCGTCGCCGCGCAAGAGCGGTCATGGGCGTTGCAGCGCACCGCGGCGCTGGACCAGTTGGCTGGGGGCGTTGCGCATGACTTCAACAACGTGCTGCAGGCAATCGCGGGTGGCGCCCGGCTGATCCAGCGCAAGCCGGACAATGCTGCCGCCGTGGAGCGCTTGGCCGGGCTTGTCGTGGACGCCGCTGAACGTGGCGCGGTCGTCACCCAGCGCCTGCTGAGCTTTGCCCGGCGCAGCCCTTTGCAGCCGGAGGCGATCGACGTAAGCGCGTTCCTGACCGAGTTGCACGATACTTTCGCGAGCACCTTGGGGAGCACGATCAAGGTCGAGCTTGCCATAACCGACACGTTGCCGCAATTATTAGCAGACCGGAGGCAACTCGGGGCGGTGCTGGCAAACATCGCAACTAACGCAAGGGATGCGATGATGGAAGCAGGACCCTCGGATGGTGCGCATGATCCCGGGCATGTCCTGCGGCTTTCGGCCACGGCCATTGATGGCGCGGCATTCGGGCTGTTTTCTAAGCGCTATATCAAGATAGAGCTCAGCGATACCGGTCCAGGCATGGACGATGCGACGCTGGAGCACGCGACAGAACCGTTTTTCACCACAAAGCCACGCGGGCGCGGCACGGGCCTGGGCCTCGCGATGGCTCGGGGCTTTGCCGAGCAGTCGAATGGCAAGTTGCTGCTGCATAGCGAGGCAGGCAAGGGTACGACGGTAAGCCTGCTGTTGCCCCAAGTAGCCCCAGCGCCCGGGCCGGCGGCGAGCGGCAGCGTCTCGGGCGTCGCCAAGCGGCCCCGCATCGTCCTCGTCGACGACGACCCGGAGGTGCTGGAGGTATTGGGCGAGGTGCTGACGGCTTGCGGCTACGGCGTCGAGAATTTCGAGAACGCCGACGTCGCACTGGACCATTTGGGCCGTAAGAACCGCGCAGACCTGCTCATCACCGACCTCTCTATGCCCGGCACCGATGGCCTGGTGCTGATCGGCGAGGCACAGCGGCGGCAGCCGGGCCTTCCGGCCATCCTGCTCTCCGGATATAGCGGAGAGGAACTGGGACTGACGACCGGGACATTGCCCGGCGGGCAACTGTTGCTGCTGCAGAAGCCGATCCGCGCCACCGAACTCGCGAAGCAAGTCGCCGCGATGCTGGCGCGCCCTCCGGCTTAGGCTTACGGCCGTCCCGCTGTTTGCCACGTTGCTGGCCCGTGGGCCTTGGCACCGGGTTAAATGCGACACCAAGGGCAATCGAGTTTACCCCTTTATCCGTCATTGCGAGGAGCGCTTGCGATGCGGCAATCCAGGACCGCACGCCGGGATATTGATCCATGCTGGACTGGATTGCCGCGCCGAAGCCGGCTCGCAATGACGAGCTTGTGGGGGCCGAAGGCAAGCCGGGTCGAATGCGATACGCTTAGTTCAGCAACGGCTTGACCTTGACTCTTTGACGTGAAGAACATATGACGAACATTAACGAATGCTCGCTTGCGGCGCAGCTTTACGGAAGAACTATGGGCTAAACGCAGAACGAAAGGTGATTTAAAATGCATTTAGTTAGCGCGTCCTCCGCCTGCAATGTCACGCTGCCGCGCGTCGCCCGCCGTCCAGCAGTTTTACCCGCTGTCTCGCATGCAAAAGTGAAGGATACCCTGCACGTAGCCGGTCAGGCAGTATGGCTCACAGCGCAGGCGCTGCTGTTCGCGGCGTCGATGTGGCTGCTGCTGGCGGCGCCTGCCCTCGTGCCGGCTCAGCAAAGCCTTGCCCAGGCCCCGGCAGCGCTTCAGGCTTCGCGGTAGCCCAGCAGGATCGCGCCGACCAACAGGAAGCAGACCGGCCAGGCCCAGCCCGCCGAGCGCCGGATCAGGCCGTCCGTCCGCAGCTCCAGCCACCGCGACCAGCCGGCGCCGATCCCGGCGAGGGCCAGCGGCGTATGCGACACCTCGATAAGCAGCTGGTCCTTCACGTTGGCGATGGCATGGCTGTGCGTCAGCAGCAGCGCCCCGCCGAGTGCCGTCAGCAGCGGAAACACCAGCGCAGCCCGTGGGCGTCGCAGCCGTCCGGTCCGCACCCCCCACTCGAACAGGGCGAACGCCACGATCAACAGGACGAACACCCGATGCTGGAGCACCTCCGCATCGCGCATGCTTTCGAAAAAGCCGATTTGCCCCAGCGGCCAGGTCTCGGGATCCGAGCGCACGAACAGGAAGCCTGCCAGTCCGAGCAGCACCAGCGGCCAGTGCCGGGCCGCACGCACGCCGGCGCGATGCAGCAGCCCCAGCAGGCCGATGGCGATCACGAACAGCCCGGCCCAATGATGATTGTACTCGCTCCAGGCGATGTCGGCGGCGTTGCGCGCCGCCAGTTCGCCCGACCCTGGCGTATAGGCCGGCGCTGCCTTGGTCCGGTTATGCGCGGCCTCAGCGTCCAACCGCGCCTGCAGCGCCGGCAGCGTCAGGCTGTCGAAATCCGGCGACGCCAGCCGCGGCATCTGCGGAGTGTTGCGCTCGACGATCTCGGCCCAGGTGACGCGGTCGTGCACCAGGTCGACCGCTGGCGGCACGGACGTTAGCGAGGCGGCGGCGAAGAATATGCTGAAGCCGATGCCGATCTCGACCTCGGCGAACCGCCGCAGGCGCAGGACCGGCGTGGCCGGGTCCCTCCGCAACCGCTCGACCACGAGGAAGTTGCCCAGGCCAAGCAGCAGCAGCGCCGCGAACATGGCGACCTTGGCGCCGACCATCACGCCGTAGGCAGTGCCGTATGCGGCGCTCCACGAGCCTACGTAGAACCACGCCATCGTCGCGGCCGACACCAGAATGCAGCCGACGCCGGCCATGCTCATCCGGGAGAACCGCGCGCCGACCCGGCGGAACGCAGCCCCGTCCCGCAGCCGGCCCAGCGCCATCACGAAGAACGGGATGCCGCCCACCCAGATTGCGGCGCCAAGGATGTGCAGCGCGGTCGCCACCATCAGCACCGCACTATCCGTCATGCGTGCGGCGGCGTGCGTCGTCAGGGTCGCGGCGGTCAGCACCACGACGCAAGGAGCCAGCAGCGCCAAGCCCGGCAGCGTTCGCCGCGCGAACAGGACGGCGGCGAGCACCCCGGCCGCCGTGGCCTTAACCATGCCAGCCATGGCGGATTGCGCCGTAAGCGCCTCCTGCAGACCGATCTGCACGGTGTCCATCAGGACGGCCGCCTGCATGGCGATGGACAGCGCCTCGCACGCCACCAACGCCAGTGCGCTCCACCCGGCGATGACGCGGGTCCGGCGCATGATCTCGTCCCCTTCCGGCAAGCTCGTTGCCAGCGGCCGCACGAGGAACACCAGGAACAATGCACCGCCGACCGCCATGCTCTGCGCGACGATAGTCAGGCCGTGCAGGACGATGGACAGGTAGCCGAACAGGTCGATGAGCAAGGACATGTCAGGGCGTCTGCAAACTGCGCGCAGGCGTATTGGGCGCTTGCACGGTGCGGACGGGCGTCGCCACGGAGAATGGCACCTCGCCGCGAGTGATATGCCCGTCCACCGCCAGGACCTGCCAGCGCACGACGTAATCGCCGGGCGTCAGCGTCGAGGTGGCGGCCAGGGTATCCGCGGCGCTCGCGGGATCGATCGGCAGCATGGTCTCGGCCCCATTGGCGCGGAGTGCGATGCGCGAGCGTGCGTGGTCAACCCGGCTGTTGAACTTCAGATCGATGGTGGCTGGGCCCGGCAGGATTGCGGCCTGGGGCGCCGGCTGGCTATCCATCAAGATGGCATGTGCTTGGGCCGGTGCAGCCGATACGAGCAACGCTGCAGCCAGCACGGCAACCGCAAATGGAAGGCGAAACATCAGCTTAAATCCCGTTGAGCAGCGCCGGCTTCTGGCGCGGCAAGGCCAGGGACTGCATAGTCCCCGCCCAATGATCACACGCCTCCCCGATGGATGGGCCGACTGACGCGGCCCTCTTCCCAACATAGGGCGCTGTTTGCAGCGCAACACGCCTGACTAGCATGATAGAGCAGGCCGCCCCGGCTTTTCGATACTCCATCCGAACACTTTTATGTGCATAATTTCAAGGGACTGGTAACACATGGATATGGGTCTGCACGGCAAGCGCGCCTTGGTCTGCGCCGCAAGCAAGGGCCTCGGCCGCGCCTGCGCCATGGCGTTGGCGCACGAGGGAGTGGCGGTCACGATCACCGCCCGGACCACGGGTCCGCTGGAGCGCACGGCGGAGGAAATCCGCGCCGCGACCGGCGCCACCGTCACGACCGTCGCCGGCGACATCACGACGGAGGACGGCCGTGCCGCCGCCTTGGCCGCCTGCCCCGATCCCGACATCCTGGTGAACAATGCCGGGGGCCCGCCGCCCGGCGATTTCCGCAATTGGGAACGCGAGGACTGGATACGCGCGCTCGACGCCAACATGCTGACGCCGATCGCCCTGATCCGCGCCGTGGTGGACGGCATGGCGGCGCGCCGGTTCGGCCGCATCGTCAACATCACCTCGGCCAGCGTGAAGTCGCCGATCCCGACGCTCGGCATGAGCAACGGCGCCCGCGCGGGGCTGACGGGGTTCGTGGGCGGCCTGTCCCGTCAGGTCGCCCGGCACAATGTGACGATCAACAACCTGCTGCCGGGCCCGTTCCTCACGGACCGCCTGCGCGCGAACAGCGCGGCTGCAGCGGAAAAGGCCGGGCGAAGCGTCGAGGAAGAGGTGCATGAACGGGGCAAACTATCGCCCGCCGGCCGGGTCGGCGATCCTGCCGAGTTCGGCGACGCGTGCGTATTCCTCTGCGCGGCGTCCTCCGGCTTCATCGTTGGCCAGAACCTGTTGCTGGACGGAGGCGCGTTCAACGCCACGATGGGTTGACGCTCGCTCGCGCGCCGTCGCATTGCGCCGGGTTGCGCAGGTGTTTAGCGTTTCCGGACGTCGGATTTGAGGATTGGATCATGCGGAAACGCCTGTTGCTCAGCGGCCTGGTCGCCGTCTTCGCACTCGGGCCATGGGCGCCGGCCTCCGCGCAGAAGGCACAGGACACCCTGCGCATCGCCTGGCGCGACGCCGTGCCGAACGTCGATCCCTATTACAACTCGCTCCGTACGGGCCTGGTCGTGGCGCACCAGGCCTGGGACACGCTCATCTACCGCGACCCGGAGACGTTCACTCTGAAGCCGCTGCTGGCGACGTCCTGGCGCTACGTCGACGACACCACGATCGAGTTCGAGCTGCGGCCGAACGTCAAGTTCCACGATGGCAGCCCGTTCACCGCGGACGATGTCGTCTATACCGTGACGACCGTCCTGTCCGACAAGCAGGTCTCGGTGCCCAGCAACTTCAGCTTCATCGACCGGGCCGAGAAGATCGACGACCTGCACGTCCGCATCAAGCTGAAGCGGGTGTTCCCGGCGGCGCTCGAATATTTCGCGATGGTGCTGCCGATCTATCCGAAGGCCTATCGCGAGCGGGTCGGCGGCGACTATTCGAAGATGCCGGTCGGCACCGGCCCCTACCGCATCACCAAGGTCGACGGCGCGACGCAAATCGATATGGAGCGCAACGAGGACTACTTCGACGGCCCGAAGGGCAAGCCGGCGATCCACCGCCTGGTCATCAAGGAGGTGGCGGACGCGACCGGCGAGCTGACGGCGCTGTTGGGCGGCCAGGCGGACTGGATCTGGATGTTCAGCCCGGATCAGATCGACAGCATCGGCCGCATGCCGACCCTGCAGACACAGCGCAGCGAGAGCATGCGTATCGCCTACATGAACATGGACAGCGCCGGGCGGACCGGGGCGGACAACCCGCTGACCAACATGAAGGTGCGCCAGGCGATCATGCACGCCGTCGACCGGCCGACCATGGCCAAGCAGTTCATGCCCGGCGGCTCCCGCGTGCTCGACGCGCCGTGCTACCCGACCCAGTTCGGCTGCGACCAGGGCATCGCCGTGAAATACGAATACGACCCGGCCAAGGCGCGCGCGCTGCTGAGCGAGGCGGGCTATCCGCAGGGTTTCGAGACCGACATCGTCGGCTACCTGCTGCCGCAATGGCAGGGCGCGATCCAGGGCTACCTTGCGGCCGTCGGCATCCGCGCGAACATCCACCAGCTGCAGGTCGGCGCGGTGGTCCAGCGCAGCATCGAGGGCAAGAACCCGATCGAGCTGGGCAGTTGGGGCAGCTACTCGATCAACGACGCGTCGGCTTACATGCCGTATTTCTTTGCGGGCGGCGGCTCGGATTACGCGCGCGACCCCGAGCTGCAGGCCATGGTGGAGGCCGGCGGCAGCAGCACCGACCCGGACAAGCGCCGCGCCGCCTACAGCGCCGCGATCAAGCGCATTACCGAACGCGCCGACTACATGCCGCTGTTCACCTTCGTCACGACCTACGCCACCTCGCGCACTTTGAATTTCAAGGCGTTCCAGGACGAACTGCCGCGCTTCTATCTCGCGACCTGGAAATGACCATGCGCGAGCGCATGCTGGCCGGCGAGCCCTACCGGGCCGGGGACCTGGAGCTTGCGGCCCTGCGGCTGCAGGCGCGGAACACGGCATATGCGGCGAACATGCTGCCGCCGTCGGAGCGCGAGCGGCGAATGGCGCTGTGGCGCAGCGTGTTCGGCGCGATGGGCCAGGACTGCGCGATCCTACCGCCGTTCTTGTGCGACTACGGCTGCAACATCCATGTCGGCGCCCGGCTATTCATGAATTTCGGCTGCATCGTGCTGGACTGCGCGGAGGTCCGGATCGGCGACGACGTGCAGGTCGCGACCGCGGTGCAGATCATCACGGCGACGCATCCGCTCGATGCCGCCGAGCGCACGTCGGGTTGGGAGACGGCCCGCCCGGTCCGCATCGGCCACCGCGCCTGGATCGGCTCCGGCGCGATCCTGCTGCCCGGCGTGACGGTGGGGGACGACGCCGTCATGGGCGCCGGCGCGGTCGTGACGCGGGATGTGCCGCCGGGCGCTGTCGTGGCCGGCAACCCGGCCCGGATCATACGCCAACTGCCGCTCAATCCGCCGCCAGCAGGCACTCCACCAGCCGCCCCTGCGCCCTGATCCCGGCGGGATCCGTGCTGCCGCAGTGCGCCTCCGCCACCGGACAGCGCGGATGGAAGCGGCAACCCGGCGGGATATTGGCCGGGTCGGGATAGCTGTCGCCCAGGCCTGAATCCGGGATGCCGAGGCCGGGCTCGGGGGTGAGCACGCTCGCCAGCAAGGCGCGGGTGTACGGGTGCCGGGGGTGCTCGAACAGCGCGTCGACCGCGGCGTGCTCGACGATACGGCCGAGATACATGACCGCCACCTCGGTCGCGATATGCTCGACGACGGCTAGGTTGTGGCTGATGAACACGAGCGTCAGGCCCATCTCCCGCCGCA
>CAXTJW010000125.1:2432-9235 GCA_964244305.1 uncultured Acetobacteraceae bacterium | reverse complement strand
AGGCTGTGCAGCAGCGCCGGGTCGTCGTCGAAGCCCGCGGCACCATTGCCATAAGTGCTGGCGGACGACGCGTAGACGAAGCGCGCCTGGTGCGCCGCGCACCATTGCCAAAGGCGCCAGGACAGCGCGACGTTTGTCTCCCACGCCAGGTCGCCGTCGGTCGCCGTCGTCTCGCTGATGGCGCCGAGGTGGAACACCATGCGGACCGGCGGCCGCGTCGCCAGGAAAGCGTCGAGCGCGTCGGGCCGGACGACTTGCGCCGGCGGATGGCGGGCGAGGTTGCGCCACTTGCCGGCGTCGCCCAGCCAATCGACGACGACGGCCGAGAGGTCGCGTCGGGCCAAGGCGGCGTGCAGGTTGGAGCCAATAAAGCCGGCGCCGCCGGTGACCAGGATCATGCTGGTGCATTATAGCCCCGCAGCCCGGGCTGAAATAGCCCCCGGGCATGCGCATGTGTCCGATGCGAGCAAGAGAGGGTGCCATGACCGAACGACCGAAGTTCTTCGATGACCTGGCCGGCGTGGCCGGGGGCGCGTTCTCCGCCCTGGCCGGCGTCCGCGAGGAGGCCGAGACCATGATCCGCGCTCGAGTCGACGAGGCGATCCGCCGGTTAGACCTGGTGAAGCGCGACGACCTCGATGCCGTGCAGGAGATGGCGGCCAACGCCCGGGCCGGCCAGGAAGCCGCCGAGGCCAAGTTGGCGGTGATCGAGGCCCGGCTGTCCGCGCTCGAGAGCACGCGCGCGAAACCGTCGCCCGCCACGGAGCCATATATGTCCATGCCGGATTCGTCGGAGGCCGGCGCGTCCGAGGTTGCGCCGGGCACGATGGTCCCGGGTTCCGGTGCACCGGGCTCGGTGATGCCGCCGCCGTCTCCGGACGGCGTCGCCTGACGAAATGCTGCAATGCACGTTATAATTTGTTCACACGGCTATAACAGCTTATTTTGTTTGTGAAGAACGGTTGCAGCCCGGCTTCTGGGCCGCTTAGTCTAGGCTGCGGTGCGAGTCGGCAGTCCCAAGGGCATGCGTTTTGGCATGCATCCAGGGCCTCCAGCTCACGCGACGGCCCGGCCTGCCTCCAACTGGGGAGACCCCGCATGTCAGCCCTGAGTACCTATGCCGCCGAGACCGCGGCCAACCCCCTCGACATCATGGAGCAAGTTGTCGCCGCCAACGACTGGGCGTTCGATCGCCGCAACGATTCCGAAATGGCCGCCGAAGCGCCGGGCAAATGGTGCGACTACGGCCTGTATTTCAGCTGGTCGCGGGAGATCAGCGCGATGCATTTCACCTGCGCCTTCGACCTGAAGGTGCCGGAGAAACAGCGCACGGCATTGTATGAACTGCTGGCGCTGGCCAACGAACGGCTATGGATCGGCCACTTCGGCATGGATATCGACGACGGCATGCCGCTGTTCCGCCACAGCGTCCTGCTGCGCGGCGCCTCGGTCGCCAGCGCCGAGAGCCTGGAGGACATGGTCGACATCGCCATCACCGAATGCGAGCGCTTCTATCCCGCGTTCCAGTTCGTCCTGTGGGGCGGCAAGAGCCCGGCCGAAGCGATGCAGGCCGCCATGCTGGAGTGCGTGGGCGAGGCATGACGGCGACGCTCCCGCCCATTTTGCTGCTGGGTGGCGGCAAGATGGGCGGGGCGATGCTGGCCGGCTGGCGCGAGCTTGGGCTTGCGCCGTCGTTCGTCATCGATCCGGCTCCTGCCGCGGCGGCGCTGGGCGGCGACGATGTCGATGTCGTCTCCACTGCGGCCTCGATCTCGCCGGAGTTCCGGCCCGCCGCCATTGTAATCGCCGTAAAACCGCAGCAGGCCGGCGCCGCACTGCCAGGGATCGCGCATTTCGCAACCGGCGGTACGGTCGTGCTGACCATCATGGCCGGCCGCGACGTGGCTGGGCTGAGGGCGCTGCTCGGGCCGCACGTTCCGATCGTGCGCGCCATGCCGAACACCCCGGCCGCGATCCGCCAGGGCATCACCGTCGCCTGCGCCGGTCCGGGAATCACCGCGGCCCAACACAGCCTGTGCGACCGGCTGCTGGCGTCGGTGGGAGAGGTTGCCTGGGTCGACGACGAGGGCCTGCTCGATGCCGTTACCGCGGTGTCCGGCGGCGGCCCGGCCTACGTGTTCCTGCTGGCCGAACTGCTGGAGCGCGCGGCGATCGAGCAGGGCATCCCTGCGCCTCTGGCTCGCCGCCTGGCCCGCGTCACCGTGGCCGGCTCCGGCGCGCTGCTGGCCACCAGCGCCGAGGAGGCGTCCGCCCTGCGCATCGCCGTCACCAGCCGGGCCGGCACGACCGAGCGTGCGCTCGCGGTGCTGATGGCCGACGACGCCTGGCCGGCGCTGGTGTCACGCGCCGTTGATGCCGCCACAAGGCGGTCGCGGGAGCTAGCGGGTTGAGTTCGCCGTCGAGGCCCCTCGACACGCGTTGATCCGCGGCCCATGTCCGCAGCATGGAAGACAGCGAACTCGACCAATCCTTGATTACCGCCGCGTTCAGCCAGGCCGCCTTGCGCGGCTGGGCGGACGTGAACATCGCCGACGCGGCGCGCGATGCCGACCTGCCGCTCGGCCGGGTGCGTGCGCGTTTCCCGGGGCGCGGCGCCGTGTTGCTGCGGTTCGGCGTGATGGCGGACCAGGCGGCGTTGTCGGCCGGGTCGAGCGAGCCGAGCCCGCGCGAGCGGCTGTTCGACATGGTGATGTCGCGCTTCGATGCGTTGCAGCGACATCGCGCCGGCATGTTGCAGTTGCTTCAGGCGCTGCGAAGCGACCCCGCGACCTCATTCCTGCTGTATGGCGCGACATTGCGCAGCATGAAGTGGCTGTTGGATGGCGCTTCGATCCCGTCGACGGGCATCGTCGGCGGCCTGCGGGTGCACGGGCTGCTGGCGCTTTGGCTCTATGCCCTGCGCGCTTGGGAAAAGGACGAGAGCGCCGACCTGTCTGCGACCATGGCGGCGGTGGATCGTGGGTTGGACCGGGCAATCCAGGCGGAAAACATGCTGCCGAGCCGGAGCAGCGGCCCGGCCGAGGATGCGGCGGCGGTGTTCGCCGAGGCGGGCATGACCGGAGACGAGGCCGTGACGGATGCGGCGTCCGAGGCTGTCGTAGACGATGTCATCGCGGATACCCTGCCGCCAGCGGAGGAACCGCCGAAGCCGGAGGCACTCAGCTAAGAACGGAAGGCTGGTATGCGTCCGTGCGCGAAGGTGTTAGCATTTTCGGACCAATCGGAGGACAACGATGACTGACGATCCAGCCACCCGCATGCAGAAGACCGCGACCCAGGCCACCGAGAACGCAGCCCAAATGGGCCGGACGATGGTGGATGCCGGGAAGGCCCAAATGGCCGAATACACCAAGTTATTTAGCGACATGAAGATGCCGGCGATGCCCGGGATGCCCAACATGGACGGCTTTTTGGCAATGCATCGCAAAAACCTCGAGGTGCTGACCTCCGCCAATAAGGTTGCGCTCGAAGGCGCGCAGACCGTCGCGCGCCGGCACATGGAAATCATGCAGGAGACCATGCGTGAGGTGTCCGAGACGATGCGCGACATGGCGACACCCGAGAGCCCGCAAGCCAAGGCGGCCAAGCAGACCGAAGTCATGAAGGCGTCCTATGAGCGCGCCGTCAGCCACGTCAAGGAGCTGGCCGACCTGATCCAGCGCTCGAATGGCGAGGCGCTGAGCATGCTGCACACCCGCTTCACCGAGGCGATGGACGAGATCAAGACGCTCGCAGCCAGCGGCGGCAAGGCGTAAAAGCTCGCCACAACCGATGCCAATGCACCCCGACGTCGTTATCGGCGGCGGGGTGTCCGGCACTGCGACCGTCGCGGCGTATTAACGCCGCAGCCTAAATCGGCAGCCGCATCCGCGCGCGCAGTCCGCCAAGGGGGCTGTCCTCCAGCACAATGTCGCCGCCATGCGCCCGCACGATGTCGCGCGCAATCGTCAAGCCAAGCCCGGTGCCGCCCAGCGCGCCGCTTTCGAACGGGCGGAACACGCTCTCCCGGCGGTTCGGCGCGATGCCGGGGCCGTCGTCGTCGACCACCACCTGCACGCTCCGTTCCCAGGGCTCGACCGATACATGGACCTGGTGCGCATGACGCCGGGCGTTGTCGACCAGGTTGGTCACCGCGCGCCGGGCCGCGTCGGGCCGCAGGTTCAGCATCAGGTTCTTCGGGCTATCCAGCGCGACCGAAGCGCCGGCACGGCGGGCGGCGCTTGCCACTTCCTCCAGCAACGCCGTGATGTCGACCGGTTGCGCCTGCTCGTCGCCCTCGCCGCGCGCGAATGCCAGGTAGCCGCCGATCATGCGCTCCATCTCCTCGACGTCCGTCGTCATATCGGCGACATCCTGCTGCATGTCCGCATGCCGCGGCAATACAGCGAGCGCCAGGCGGAGCCGGGTCAGCGGCGTGCGCAGGTCGTGCGACACGCCGGCCAGCATCTCGGTGCGCTGCGAGAGGAAGCGCAGGATGCGCTCCTGCATGCGGTTGAACGCCCCGGCAGCCTGGCGCACCTCGGTCGCGCCCTCGGGCTTGATGGGTCCGCGGTCGCGGCCCATGCCGAACGCCTCGGCCGCCTCCGCCAAACGGCGGATGGCGCGAACCTGGTTGCGCAGGAACAATGCCGCGACGCCGAACAGCAGCAGCGCCGTGCCGACGACCCAGAGCACGAACAGATAGATCGTGGTGGCATAAAGGCGCTTGCGCGGCGCCTCGACCTCGAGGACGCCATTGGGCAACTGAATGCGGACCAGCACGGAGCGGCTGTCGGTGGTCCAATCCATCGTGAACGGCCGCCCCACCTTCTCGCGCAACGCCGCGGCGAGGTCGTCGTCCATCGGACCGAGTATGTTCACATGGGTATGCGGTTCCAGCAGGGTGTTCGGCTCCAGCCGCATCACCAGGTCGAACTGCAACCACGCGGCGCGCAGGATCCAGGCCTCGTTATCGAGGCCGGGAAAGCGGTCCAGCAGTTCGATCGTCTGCGAGACCTCGCCAGCGATGCTGCTCGACAGCCGGCGCGAGATGATGTCGAGGTGGCTGCCATAGAAGAAGGTGAACGCAACCGCCTGCAGCGCCACCAGCGGCACCAGCACGATCAGCAGGCTGCGGCCCAGCAAGCCGCGGGGCAGCAGCCTTTTGAGAACCTGGAACACGGCGTGGATCACGTCCCAGGCTTCAGCACATAGCCACGGCCGCGCACCGTGTGCAGGAAGCGCGGCTCGCGCGGGTCGGCCTCGACCTTGCGGCGGAGGCGGGTGACATGGACGTCGATGGCGCGCTCGCCGGCCTCGTCCATGCGCAGCGTCTCGACCATCCAGTCGCGGGACAGCACCTCGCCGGGCTTGCGGGCGAGGGCCTGCAGCAACGCGGCCTCGCCGCCCGTGAGGTGCACGACGCCGTCCGGCCCGCTCAGCTCGGCGCGCTCCACATCGAACCGCAATGCCCCGAGCGGCAGCGCTCGGGCGGGTTCCGGCACCGCCGGCGCCACTCGCCGCAGCATGGCGCGCAGCCGCAGCACGAGCTCGTAGGGCTCGAACGGCTTGCCCAAGTAGTCGTCAGCACCTGCCTCGAACCCGGCGATGCGGTCCTCCGGCGCGCCGCGCGCCGTCAGCAGCAAAATGGGCAGGCCCGCGTGTTCGGCCCGCAGGCTCTCCGTCAGCGACAGCCCGGTCTCCCCGGGCATCATCACGTCCAGCACCAGCAGGTCGGGCTGCATGGACCGCATCTGCTCGCGCGCCTCAGCGGCCTGGCCGGCGGCCGTGACGCGGAAGCCCTGCTCGGCGAGATAGCGCGTCAGCAACGCCCGGAGGCGGGCATCGTCGTCCACGATGAGCACATGAGCTTCGGTCATAAATCCGTTGTCCTAGCGGCCAAGCCGGGCACCCGGGCGGACGGCGCTCTCGGCCTGTTCCATATAGGCGCGGGCGGCAGGGTCCATCACGCCGCGCATCACCCGGCGGAACCCCTCGACGGCCGGGCCGCCCGCCTCGCGATAGGCGGCGGCCAGGCGCTCGCGCTGGCGCTCGAACAGCCGGCGCTCCAATGCCTGGCCAGCGTCGGTCAGGCTCAGCAGCCGCTGCCGCCGGTCGCTGCGGCCGGGCAGCTGCGCGACATAGCCCTGGTCAATAAGCGCCGTCAGCACGCGGGCGAGGCTCTGCTTGGTAATGCGCAGGATCGCCAATAGGTCGCCGACGGTCATGCCGGGGGTGCGTCCGATGAAGTGCAGCGCGCGGTGATGGGCGCGGCCGAGGCCGAGCTCGTCCAGGATCACGTCGGCCGCGCCGGTGAAGTCGCGATAGGCGAAGAACAGCATGTCCTGGGCCAGACGCATCTGCTCCTCGCGCAGGAATAGCAGGTTGGACCCGGCCGGGCCTCTGGTATCATGGGTGCGCGGGTCATGACCTCGCGGATCATGGCTCACGCTCATGGCAGGTCGCGTTTCCGGCATGGCAGGCATTCCTCGCGCATACGACAGGTTTGTTGACTTACCCGACCTTGCATTATACCGTCGGGCTTGTTCACGCAATAATATTACTAAGGATGGCAGAGATGGCGCTAGTTCCTTTCGATGACCGCGATGGCCTGATTTGGATGGATGGCGTCATGGTGCCGTGGCGCGACGCTAAGCTGCACGTGCTCTCCCATGGTCTGCACTATGCCAGCGGCGTGTTCGAAGGCGAGCGGTCCTATCTCGGCAATATCTTCAAGCTGCGTGAGCACACCGACCGGCTGATCGCCTCGGGCCGCATCCTCGGCTTCGAGATACCCTACACCG
>CAXTJW010000125.1:0-2332 GCA_964244305.1 uncultured Acetobacteraceae bacterium | reverse complement strand
ACCGACCGGCTGATCGCCTCGGGCCGCATCCTCGGCTTCGAGATACCCTACACCGCTGGGCAGATCGACGCAGCATGCCAGGAAGTTTTGGCGGCGAACAACCTGACCGACGGCTATATCCGCCCGATCGCGTGGCGCGGAACCGAGCAGCTGTCGGTCTCCGCCCAGCAGACCAAGATCCACCTGGCGATCGCCTGCTGGGCCTGGCCGAACCTGTTTGGCGATGACCGCATGAAGGGCGTCCGGCTCGGCATGGGCAAGTGGAAGCGCCCGCATCCCGAGACGGCGCCCACCGCCAGCAAGGCCGCCGGGCTGTATATGATCGGCACGCTGTCGAAGCACGCGGCCGAGGCGGAGGGCTTCGACGACGCGTTGATGCTCGACTGGCGCGGCCGGGTCTCGGAGGCGACGGGCGCCAACATCTTCTTCGTCATGGACGGGGCCGTGCATACGCCGACGCCCGATTGCTTCCTCGACGGCATCACCCGGCGCACCGTGATGGCGATCGCCCGGCGGCACCAGATGACGGTGATCGAGCGCGTGATCGAGCCGGAGGAGATGGCGCGGGCGACGGAAGTGTTCCTGGCCGGCACCGCCGCCGAGGTTACGCCGGTGCGCGAGATCGCCGGCCACCTGTATACGCCGGGTGCAATCACCGAGACGTTGCTGCGCGATTATGAGGCCCTCGTCCGCATGAGTCCGGCCGAGGTCTCGAGCCGCGCGGCGTAGGTCCGCACGGCATAAAACAGCGGCGGCAGCAGGATCAGCCAGGCGATGCGTGCCTGGTAGCGGTCGTGCGGGCCGGATAGCGCCCCGGCGGCGAAGGCGTTGGCCAGCACCGCGGCCAGCGCGACCGCCGCAAGGCCAGCGAGCGGCCGGTCGGTCCGCCAGTTCCGCAGCATGAGCCACGCCGCGCCGGCTGTGCCAGCCAGCAGCAGGACAGCGTGCAGGCCGGCGAACGGCGCGGCTGCGTGGCGGAGGAGTCCGTGCGGCTGCAGCGCGGCCTGGTAGCGGGCGGCCTCGGCGGCTGGGAAATAGCGCTGCAGGCGCGGCAGCACGGCGATGTCCAGGTAGTCCGAACCGAGCGCGTCTCCCACCCGCGCCATGGCAAGCTGCCGCAAGGTGTTCGCCGCCGCCGCCCGCGACACTTCGATTGGGTAGGCGGCGATGATGGCCGGCACCAGGCGCGCCGCCTCGGGTGCAAATCGGAGCGGCCCGAAGCCGTCCGCCCAGACCGGACCCTGCGGATGCCACAGGAACTCGTCGCTATCGGCCGAGAGGCGTCCCTGCCAGGCGCATAGGCGCAGGCTCGGGTCCGGACAGTGCCGGTCGAGGTAGGCGCGACCGGGACCGTCCCCGATCAGCCGCGCGAGCGCGAACACGGAACCATAGGGCGACACGCCGAGCACGCCGTTGCCGATGGCGTTGGTCAGCAGCAGCGTGGCCAGGGCTGCGGCGAGGGGTAGGGCCGGACGCCACTCGATCCGCCGCCGCATCAATGCAAGCGTCGCGATGCAGGCGCTCGCGACGATCAGGTGGGTGAGGTGGGCCGCAATGGCGATCGAAGCGAGCATGGCGACGGCTGCGAGCTCGCTGGGCGACAACCGATCGCGGCCGAAGGCGAGGATGAACAGGCACAGCACGGCAATGGGTGCGAAGAAGTCGGGCAGCAGCAGCGAGGCGAACCAAGGCGCGGCACTGCCGATGGCGAGCACGGCGCAGATTACGAGGTGCTGCCGGGCCGTCGCGGCGCCGAGTGTCTTTTGCGACAGCCAGAGTACCCAGGATGTGAGCAGTCCTTGGGCCGCGAGCGGCAGCCAGAGCGTGCCGCCCCAGTGGAACAGCGCCAGGAACGGGCCGTAGATCCAGGGCTTGTCCCATCCCATGGCTGGCTCAAGCCCCATTTCGAGCATCGCGCCGGTGTCGCTGAACAGCACGGGGTAGCCATTCATCAACGCGGGCCAGACCATGAGCACTGCGCCGCCGCAAATTGCCAGTACGACCGCCATGCGAGGAGGATATCGTTGCATTAAGGCAGAATTACGCGCGCGGCGATGATGACGATCGGGTTGGTCAGGGCAACCGCCTCTGCCCCTATTTCCGTCATTGCGAGGAGCGCTTGCGACGCGGCAATCCAGGGCCGCACGCCAAGATTTTGGTCCATGCGGCCCTGGATTGCCGCGCCGAAGCCGGCTCGCGTCGAACCAAGGGGTTCGCTGGATAAGCACGGAGTCTGGCGGCCGAAGGCGGGCCGGGTCAAATGCGATCGCCCGGGCGGGATTGGTGTCCGCGGCGGGATTCGAACCCACGGCCCCAGGATTCATCCCACTTC
>CAXTJW010000124.1:0-9253 GCA_964244305.1 uncultured Acetobacteraceae bacterium | reverse complement strand
TGGCCAGTTCGACGACCACCCGTCCCGACCGCCGGTCGTAGCGCGCCGCCGCGGCCCGAGGCTCATGCAGCCGGGCCGTCCGGCCGCGTTTCAGCGCGGCGTCGATCTGGGCGTCATTCAATCCGGCCATGGATGTCCTCCCATCTCTGCAGCAGGAACGCCAGTTGCCCGGCGACGACCCGCATGGCGCGGCGAACCTCGCTGCGTGTCATGTCCTCGGCCCAGACCAGGTCCGGGTCAGCCGGCATCACGCACAGCAAAGGACATCATCATACGCAGAGTGTCACGGCCTGACCGCTGGACAACGCCCCGGCACGGCCTAGTCTTACCTCGTGTAAGACGGAGCCGTTCATGTCCAAGGTCACCCTGCGCCGGCAAGGCAACTCGGTCGGCGTGACCTTTCCGGCCGACACCCGCGTCCGCATGGGCTTCGAGGTGGGGCAGGACCTCACCCTGGTCGAGCTGGCCGACGGGGTGAAGCTGGTGAAGCGCAACCTGGTGCTGGAGCGGCAGATGCAGCTCGCCCGCGAGGTGCTGCGCGAGCAGGCCGACGCGTTGCAGGAACTTGCCAAGAGGTGACCGAGCCGGAGTTCCTGGAGCCGGACGCCGTGCTGTTCGTGCACGACCAGGCGCTGCGGGAGTATGGCGGCGTGCACGGCCTCAAGGACGAGGGCCTGCTGCACAGCGCGCTCGGGCGCCCCGTCAACAAGCTGGCCTACGCCGAGCCGGGCTCGCTCGACCTGTTCGACCTCGCGGCCGCTTATGCCTTCGGCTTGGCCAGCAACCATGCCTTCAACGATGCCAACAAGCGCACGGCCTGGGCGTGCTGCGTGCTGTTCCTCAAGGTGAACGGGGTCGAGCTCGACGCGCCGGCGGCCGTGGTGATCGAGCGCATGCCGCTCCTCGCCGCGGGCCGGCTGGACGAGGCGGGCTTTGCCGCGTGGCTGCGGGGCTGCCGCCCGACCTGATTTCGTCGTCACCTTTGCCTGCTGGCACCAGCATGTCCTTGCACACAGGACTGTTCAGAGAAACTCTCCCGAGAGCAATGGAATCGGCAGCGGCTATCGAGGAAATTACCCGCCCCCCTATCCCAGGCCAGCGCCTATGCCATGGTGCGTCGCCGCGATCCGGCCGCGGCGATCAGCACTAAGATCGGCAATCACAGCTTTTGGACGATGTGGATCACCGCTTACCTGAAGAATGGCAGCACGCTGGAGAACGCAGCCGCGATTGATCTGTACCCATGACCTACGACGATCGAGCGTCCAACATCCGATCCCTGCTTTGGGAACATGCGCATCCCACGCTGCGCAACATCGATCGCGACCGGATTGCGAAGCTCGCGGAACAAATCCTGCGGATAGCAATCGATCGAGGGCTGTGGACCAAATGGGGTCCAGACCGCGACGAGATTGCCGAACGAGCGGCTAACCTGTGGATTCCACTGGATGACTTGCGGGAGGCCTTGAACACCCTGCCAGGCCCGGTACTGACCAAGGTCGACGTGGAGCAACGCATCCGCGACTTCCGCGAAAAGCAATACGGGAGCTATCCCAAAGCGGAGATGGAGGCCGAGGCCCTTGCCGCTTTCGCCGAGGAAAAAGCGAAAGGGACCGAGTTCATCGCAGTTCTCGGCCATATGGAGGAATGGTGCTGGGGTGGCGAGGAACGCCTGCGTCAGAAGCGGGAAAAGGATCGGCGCGAGCAGATCGCCAAGGAAAAACAGGTCGCCGAAGCTCGGTTGCGCAATGGTGCTGATTGCCCCTGGACGGCGGCGACTGATATTACCGACCTCCACTGCTGTAAGAACGGCCGACTCTATCGGCTTCGAGCTCTTCAGACGGCCGACAAATTCGAGCCAGCATTTGAAGTACTGCGGGTGGACTACCTCGATGCTAAACGCGGTCGCCCAGTCGGTCGCTATCGCACCAGAAGCGACGCCAGCAAGGCCGTAGCCAACGTCGCCTGGCAGAAAGACGATTTGTAGCTTGCACATCAACTGACCCGGGTCGGGACGGACGGTATCCCGACTGTTGACCCAGCCTCCAGCAGACCGAACAGAAGGCTGTGGACAGGCAAGCGGATCTGCGCGAACGAGACTCGTGTAGCATAGAGGGCATGGAGGCGCCTTCTAGTCCAAAATAGGTGGCCATAAGGCTTCTATATTGCTTGACGAAGCGTCAGATCTGGCTTCTATATCATCCAATAAGAGGGCGTCATGGCCTCTTGTTAAGGGAGATGGGTTGTGACATTCGATGAGTTCAAAGCGTTGCCCAACGGTAGAGTCGTTGGGTCGATCCTCGCGGAACATGACTGGCAGGTTGAGATGATTTGCCTGTCGAAGCACGGCCTGCCCGCCGCCCAGGCGGTTGGCGCCGAAATCGAGGCACGGGTCGGGCAGCTGGACGACACCGAAAAACAGCACGTTGGGCGCTGGATTCGCGACGTGATGGCGGACCACGGCTGGAAAGTCGCATCTAAGGGCGCTCGGGTTGCCCAAGGCAACTACTTCACGCGCGGCGCCATCTATCGGCGCGTCCAGCCGACACTCACGCTCGACGATCCGGTCACACAGAAGATGAGGCAGATCATTCACTCGCCCGAGGGCCAGGCCGCTGCCATCGCCGCGGCAGACGCCGGGCTCCCTGCCATGGCTGGCATTGATCCCATGCTCAGCGCGGCGCTCGGCGCGGATTACGGCAAGCACAACCTGGCCACCGCGACTGCCGGCGATTTTGTTGCCAACATGATGCGCTCGCTCGGGTTCAAGGAAAGCGGCCGTCGTTCTCTGCCATCCCATTGCGTTGCCCGTACCGCAGTCTTTTGGGTCAAGTCAGCGCCCGAGGCTCAAGCGGCTTAAGCCACTCTGTCGACGTAATCCGAGGGCCGGCCGGCTCGTCTGGCCGGCCGGCCTTCTGTGTTTGGGGTCCGAGGAGCAAGCGAACGGAAAACCTATGTAGGGCTCGGTGCCGGCGTTGTGGCGTCTCTATTGCCGAACCTACTCAGACTTCTTCGACCAAAGTAGAAAGCCAACATCTCCGTGGCGCGATCAATCGGCGCGGGCTCGACCTTCTACTTCGACATATCCGGCGGTCAGGAAGCGGCGTTCCGGTTCCTCAACGCGCTCCAGATCGTCAAGCATGCCGTGTGCCTCGGCGGCACGGAGTCCCTGGCCAGCCTGCCGGCCAGCATGACCCACTCGGGCGTGCCCGTTCAGGGGATCCGCAGGGCCTGGCCGAGGCGATCATGGCCTTGCACGACGACCTGGCCTGGAACGGGCGCGCGGCGGAGGCCGGGCTTGCCCATGTCGCAGCGCGCTACTCCGAGGCCACCCTCGACGACGCCATGCGTCGGGCTATTGGTGCCGCGATCGGCAGGACGCAGAACACTGCTGCCGATCCACCACAAAGCATCAGCGCATGATGATGAGCTGCGATCGCGTGGGCTCAAAGGCATACTGCCATAAGCCGGTATCCATAACTCAGGAATTATCGGACTTTAGAGCCGTGCCCGAGCAGGTTGCCACGAGGGCCGGCGTGAGGCGTTGTCGGGTCAGGGAGGAGCCTGCCGATGCCGTCACCCTTGTCCGTTGATCTGCGCGAGCGCGTTGTGGCCTTGGTGTTGGGCGGGGCGTCATGCCGCGAGGCCGCGTCCCGCTTCGGGGTCAGCGCCGCCAGCGTCAGCCGCTGGGCGGCACGCCAGCGTCGGGATGGGCGGGTGACGCCCAGGCCGTCCGGAGGCGACCATATGTCGCACCGAGTGGAGGCGCACGCGGCCCTGATCCTGGCCACGTGCAAGCGGCAGCCCACGATCTTCCTGCGCGAACTGCGCGACCAGTTGGCCGAGCGTGGCTTCCAGGCCAGCACGAGCGGCCTGTCGCGCTTTTTCGCCCGGCATGGCATCACGCGCAAAAAGGGGCGGCGTTTGCCGCCGAGCAGGACCGACCGGACATAAGGGCGGCGCGTCAGGCCTGGTTCGACAACCAGCCCGACCTCGACCCGGACCGCCTCGTGTTCTTGGATGAGACGGCTGCGACCACCACCATGTCCCGCCGCTATGGGCGCGCACCGTGCGGCGAGCGCTGCCGCCTCCTTGTGCCGCTTGGACACCGCAAAACAACCACCGTCACCGCCGCCCTGCGCACCACCGGCTTGGTCGCCACCACCATGTTCGAGGGCGCCACCAACGGAGAACGCTTTCGGGGCTACGTGGCAGGCATCCTGGCGCCAACGCTCCGGCCCGGCGATGTGGTGGTGCTCGACAACCTGTGCGTCCACAAGGTGGCCGGCGTGCGCGAGGCCGTCGAAGCCGCGGGCGCACGCCTGTTGTTCCTGCCGCCTTACAGCCCTGATTTCAACCCGATCGAGCAAGCATTCGCCAAGCTCAAAGCCCTGCTGCGCAGTGCAGCCGCCCGCACCACAGCCGACCTGCACCAAGCCATCCGGCACGCTTTCACCTGCTTCACCCCGCAGGAGTGCCGCAACTACGTCACCGCCGCTGGATACAAGGACGATGCCGCCGTTGCGACGTGATCGGGAACGGCTCTAGTGTTGCAGGCCAAAAAGCTCGCAGTGGGCTGGATAGACACAAGGGCGGTCATGGCGGGGCAGCCTTTCGACCGTCGACGATTCGCATCAGGTGATTGGCCATCATGATGATCTCGATCGCCTCGCCAGGGCCGCTAAGTCCCACGTCGCGATGGGAGTGCGGGTTCTTGAAAGATCCAATGGCACCGGCAAACAGGGCAGAGCGCGCGTCGCGCTCGCCCTCGTCGGCCTCCATGTCGGCAAGCGGTCCACCTTTGGGATCGAACGCCCTCCGCATCAACCGCACTCCCAACTCGGGAATGCCGGCTGCCTCCCGCACCGCCACCTCGACCGCCTTCATTGCTTGGAAAACCGCGACATCGTACTCGCCGCGCATGAAGGCCGCCCAAACCGTGTTGGCAAACACCGGATGGAGGACCTCTTTGGGAAGCCGGCGGACGAAAGCGTAGGGCTTGACGTCGGTCTCACTCTCGAATTTTGCCGCTCGGCGGCTTAGACGCCGCCAGCCATTCGTTCCATTTATGCCTTCTGCCGGTACGATAAGACCTTGCGCCTCAAGCCATGCCCACGCTTCCGCGAATGCCAGGCTGACCTCGGCCCACCGGGCGCGGTAAACCTCGATGCGGTTAAGTTCACCCTCCATATTGCCGAAGTGAAGCATGCTCGAATCTTCCGTGCGTCGTATACGCTGGCGGGCAAGGAACAGCAGCTTCGCTCCAAGTTCTTCGGGCTCCAGCGCGAGCAGCGCCTCGACGTCGGGGATGGCTTGGGCGAGTTCCTGCATCCAATCCTTCTGTATGCGTAGTGGCGTTCTCTATCACCGCCACATGCGGGCGGCGATGGAGCGCTCCTCCTCGCCGACCGCCTCGGCGTAGATCGCGGTCGTGGTGAGCTGGGCGTGGCCCATCCAGCGCTGCACCAGGTTGAGCGGGATGCCCTGACCCACGGCGGCGACGCCCATGGCGTGGCGCAGCCCCTTGGGGCTGGCCTGGGCGCCCTCGATCCCGGCCGCGGCCAGCACCTCCTTGACCCGGCGCCAGGCAGTGGCGCGCGACCAGGGCCAGAGCGGCGCCTTGGCGGCGGGTCCCTTCAGGCCGCGCAGCCCGAACACCAGGTCGAGCATGGTGGCGAGCTCGGGCGGGACCGGGACAGTGCGGAACAGCCCGCGCTGGCGCTTCTTCAGGGTCTCGAAGGTGATGGTGCCCGTCGCGACGTCGATCCGCTCGGCCGTGAGCGCCAGGGCCTCGCTGATCCGGCAGCCCGACCAGCCCAGCGTGTGGCAGAAGGCGCGCACGTCACGCGGCGCCCCGTCGGCGGCCCGGAGGAAGCGCGCGTGCTCCTCGCGGGTGAGGTACTTGCGCCCGCCCGCCCGGTCGTGCAGCGACATCATGGGACGACGACCTCGATCAGGCTGCCGAAGCGCCGGAAGTCGGCCTCGTTGAAAGTCAGAAGCCGTGGGATGCCGTAGGCGAGCATGGTGGCAGCGATGTTGGCGTCGTGCACCTGCTTGCCGGCGACCGGGATGCGACCGAGCAGAAGGCAGAGTTCGCTGAACACCTCCGGCCCATCCTCGGCGATGTTGAGGCCGCGGCCGAGCCGGCCCACGTCTGCCAGGGCATCGGCCATGGGCAGCGGCGGCGTGTCACGCTGAGGCCGCGTGACCGTCGCGAGGTACTCACGCAGGATCTGGCGGCTGATCCAGAGCTCTTTTTGTTCCTGTCGCGCCCGGTCCAAGACCGCTGTGGCTCTGGCGTGGAACGCGGACTGCGTCTGGCTGGCGTAGACGAGGACGTTGGTGTCGACGAACGCCGGATCAGCGGCCATCGTCGCCGTACATGTCCTCGCGACGAAGGGAGATGCTGTCGTCCCAGGGTCCGTCGTGGACCGGGAAGTCCTCCATGGTGAAGGGCTTTCCGGGGCGCCGCAGCGGAGCGTCGCGGAGAGTCACTTCGGCCTTGTACTCTCCCGCGGGCAGGGGGGTGGCGGTGGAGATTGTGCCGTCGGGGCTGACGGTGATACGGGTGGTGATGACGGTCATGGCGGCCTTTCCTGCGACTGGATCGAACGATGCCGTGACCTTTGTTTCACGGACGGCGCTTGCCCGTCCAGCGCTGCGTGTGGCAGGCCGGTGAAGAACCGAGGACGAACCAGGATTTCCGGGAAGGCACCGGCGTTCGGGGCCGGGCCGGCCGCCACCCCGGCCCCGCCTGCACCCCCGATCCTGCAACACTATTAGCCATAGTGTTTCAAATTAGCCACTTTTGCCGTTTGACCAAGGGGCACGACCCTGGCCGAACGAGCCTACAACACGGAAGAGATCAGGTCGTTTTTCCACCGGACACGATGTGCTAGCCCGTTCCATCCAACCGCATCGTATGCCTCCGCTAAAAGGTGCGCGAGTTCCCGCCCGACGGCACGAACCGCTTCGTCTGACGGCAGAGCGCGACAACTGGCATTCGCAGCCCAGCGCGTCAGCCAAGCTGGAACGCCCAACATGCCCATCACCGATCGTACGACGACTCTCGCTAGCGTATGCACCCACAGTGCCTGTGGTCTGGCGTCCAATCGATCACCCAGCCGCTCCAAACGGTCGAGTGACCAGGTTAGTGCCCTGCGGATTAGCATGCCAATCTCCTGCTCCAAGCCTGCGATTCGGCAGGCATCCGCTAGGCTTCTACAGCGCGCCGAGTTGTCAAATCCTCATTCCTGGCCTGAGGAGAATGGGTTTGGCGCCTGACTAGGTTAGACCGCAATCCCTCAAGAGGTTAGTGGACAAAAGAGCCATTATAGCCCTATATTGTCGAGCAAATCGTCATAGGCCAGCCATGAAGACCATGTCAGCGCGAGAGGCCAAAAACGCCTTTGGCCTGATGATCGACACGGCGCGCGCAGAGCCGGTGCTCATCGAGAAGCACGGGCGCGGCGTGGTCATGGTGATTTCCGTAGAGGAATACGAACGCCTGCACGACAGCGCAAACGACGCGGCAGCACCGCCTAAATCTGCCATTGCTGCGCATGGCGACACACACGAAGGAACCGAACAGGCGTGAGCAACGGCGATCTCAACTGGCTTGCAAACTTCGTTTGGGGCATCGCGGACGACGTGCTGCGCGACCTTTATGTTCGCGGCAAGTACCGGGACGTCATCCTGCCCATGATGGTGCTGCGCCGTCTCGATGCGGTGCTGGAGCCCGGCAAGCAAGCCGTCTTGTCGATGAAGGAGAACCTCGATAAGGCGGGCATTACCAATCAGGACGCCGCCCTTCGGCAGGCGGCCGAACAGGCGTTCTATAACACCTCACGCTTTACGCTTCGCGATCTCCGTAACCGCGCGAGCCAAGCCCAGCTCAAGGCTGACTTCGAAGCCTATCTCGATGGCTTCTCGCCAAACGTTCAGGAAATTTTCGACAATTTCGAGTTCCGCAATCAGCTTCCCAAGCTGTCTAAAGCGGACATACTTGGTACCCTGATCGAAAAGTTCCTCGACTCCTCGATCAATCTTGGCCCCAAGCCCGTGCTTAACGGTGATGGCTCGGTCAAGCATCCCGGCCTCGACAATCATGCGATGGGAACGATCTTCGAGGAACTGGTCCGCCGGTTCAACGAGGCGAACAATGAGGAGGCGGGCGAACACTGGACGCCGCGCGATGCCGTGAAGCTCATGGCGAAGTTGATCTTCGTGCCGATCGCCGACCAGCTCACATCAGGCACTTACCTGCTTTATGACGGCGCCTGCGGGACTGGCGGCATGCTCACGGTTGGTGAGGAGACGCTGACCGAACTGGCCGCCGAACACAGCAAGCAGGTCTCCACGCATCTGTTCGGCCAGGAGATCAACGCCGAAACCTATGCCATCGCCAAGGCCGACCTGCTGCTCAAGGGTGAAGGAGAGGAGGCCGACAATATCGTGGGCGGGCCGGAGTGGTCGACGCTTGCCAACGACGCGTTCCCGTCGCGTGAATTGACTTCATGCTGTCCAACCCGCCCTATGGCAAGAGCTGGAAGAGCGATCAGGAACGCATGGGTGGGAAAGCGGCGATGCGCGACCCGCGCTTCGTCATCGAGCATGCCGGCGACCCGGAATACAGCCTGGTCACCCGGTCAAGTGACGGACAGATGCTGTTCCTGGCGAACATGTTGTCCAAGATGAAACACAACACGCAGCTCGGCAGCCGCATCGCGGAGGTCCACAACGGCTCGTCCTTGTTCACAGGCGACGCGGGCAGCGGCGAGAGCAACGTGCGGCGCTGGATCATCGAGAGCGACTGGCTGGAAGCCATCGTCGCCCTGCCGTTAAACATGTTTTACAACACCGGCATAGCTACATATGTCTGGGTACTGACCAATCGTAAGCCAGAACATCGGCGCGGCCGTGTGCAGCTCATTGACGCGACAGCCTGGTTCAGGCCGTTGCGCAAGAATCTCGGCAAAAAGAATTGCGAGCTGGCCGACGCCGATATCGAGCGCATCGTCGGGACGTTTTCGGCTTTCGAAGCGTCCGAGCAATCTCGCATCTTCGACAACGCCGAATTCGGCTACTCCAAGGTGACGGTTGAGCGCCCCCTGCGCGCCACGGGCATCGAAGTCACCCGCGCTTATACGCACAAGGAGATCAAAGCGCTTAAGGAGGAAAGCCGGATCACAGAGGGCGGAACGCCCATCATCCGTCGTATCCACAAACCCGGCAAGCTGGCCGCCGATCCGCT
>CAXTJW010000123.1:5616-9271 GCA_964244305.1 uncultured Acetobacteraceae bacterium | reverse complement strand
GAGAAGCTGCAGGAGCGGCTGGCGAAGCTCGCCGGCGGCGTGGCGGTGATCCGCGTCGGCGGCTCGACCGAGGTCGAGGTGAAGGAGCGCAAGGACCGCGTGGACGACGCTCTGCACGCGACCCGTGCGGCCGTTGAGGAAGGCATCGTGCCCGGTGGCGGCGTGGCCCTGGCACGTGCCTCGCTGATCCTGGCGCACCTCAACTTCGAGAACGAGGACCAGAAGTTCGGCATCGAGATCGTGCGCAAGGCGGTGCAAGCGCCGCTTCGCCAGATCGCCGAGAACGCCGGCGAGGACGGTGCGGTCATCGGCGGCAAGGTGTTGGAAAGCACCGAATACGGCTTCGGCTACGACGCGCAGACCAATGCCTACAAGAACCTGGTCGACGCGGGCATCATCGACCCGACCAAGGTCGTGCGGGTCGCGCTGCAGAACGCTGCCTCGGTGGCGGGCTTGCTGATCACCACCGAAGCCATGGTGGCCGAGCGTCCGGAGAAGCGTGCGGCGTCGATGCCGCAGGGCGGCGGCGGCGGCATGGGCGGCATGGGTGACATGGACTACTAAGCCGACACTCCACGAAACGCCGCCCGGATCATCCGGGCGGCGGCTACCCTGGCCTCTGTTTCGGCCATTCGCATTAACGCCGTCGATGTGCTGGTCTATGCGCCAGGCATCCAAAGGGGGCGGCGCATGCAGGGATTGGTTATCGTCACGGGCGGCAGCCGTGGCATCGGTGCTGCGATCTGCCGCAAATTGGGGCAACTGGGCCATGCGGTGGCGGTGAACTACGCCGCCCGCCCGGAAGCAGCGGAGGCCGTGGTGCACGAGATCGTCGCGGCCGGAGGGCAGGCGCAGGCCTTCCGCGGCGACGTCGCCAACGAGCAGGACGTCGACAGCCTGTTCGACGCCGCGCAGCAGGCGTTTGGGCGGGTGGCCGGGCTGGTCAACAACGCCGGCATCATCGGCGGCGCCTGCCGAGTGGACGAACTGACCGCCGAGGCGCTGCAGCGCACCTTTGCCGTGAACGTGGTCGGCACCATCCTCGCGGCCCGGGCGGCGGTGCGGGCGATGTCCACCCGGCATGGCGGCGCCGGTGGCGCGATCGTCAACCTTTCGTCCGTCGCGGCGCGGTTGGGCGGACCCGGCGAGCTCGTGCACTACGCCGCCTCGAAGGGCGCCATCGACAGCTTCACCATCGGGCTGGGGCGCGAGGTCGCCGACGAGGGCATCCGGGTCAACGCCGTCGCGCCGGGCCTGATCGACACGGAAATGAACTCGAGCGAGCGCCAGGCCCGGTTTGCGCCGAGCATCCCCATCAAGCGCGTCGGCGTGGCGTCCGAGGTGGCGGAAGCGGTCGCTTGGCTGCTTTCGCCGGCGTCGTCGTATGTCACCGGGACAACCTTGACGGTGTCGGGCGGCCGTTAGGCCTGGTCAGGTGGGCGTTTGCGGCCGGGCCGAGAGGTGATGGAGGGTGAAGCCGTCGCTGGCGGCCAACAACTCGCCCACCCGTAGCCGATGGCAGATGCAGGGGTCGGCCTCGTAGCACAACAGGCAGCTCGGCGCACTGCGGGCCAGGTCCGCGGCGTGCCGCAGCGCCAATCCGGCCTCCAGGGTTGCGAGGCTCGCGTCCACGATCCGCCAGAACCTGTCCCATTGCCGGCGCTTGTTCGCCTCGCGACCCTCGGCCGGGGTGCCGAGGTCGCGGAGATGCGCGTAATCGATCCCCGCTTCGGCGAGGCCCGCCGCAAGCTGGCGCTTCGAGAACCCGGCGCGGCGGGACAGCGGCAACTGCCGCACATCGATCACCCGGGCGACCCCGGCCGCTCGCAGAGCCGCCAGCACGTCCGGCCAGGCGGATTTCTCGTAGCCGATGGTCCAGAGCGCCGTCACCTGCCGGCGGGGCCGCCCATCCGCGCGAACACCTGGCGGTCGCGGTTCTCCTGCATCAGCATGCGGAAACCCGGGATGGTTTCGAGCTTGAGCCCGCCCGGCACGCCGGTCTCCTCGTCCGCAACGACCTTGGCATAGCCCTCGCCGCTGAGTTTCTCCCATTTCCCGGCGGGCTTCTTTGCCTCGATGTGGACGACGGTGGCCTTCAGCACCATGCGCACGATCGCCTCCTTCGGCGCCGATGGCTTCGTGAGGCTCGGATAGCCGGCGATCATCTGCCAGCCGTTCTTGAGAGCCCAGGCCTTCAGTTCGTCCTGCGTCATGCGGGCCTCCTGGCGATGCAATGCGCAGATACCATGCTGTCGCGCCAAGGCGAAACGACGCAGCGCGCTGCTGGCACGAGGCTGCAAGCCTCACGGCAGGCGGCCCTGACGATCTCCGCCGCGGGAGCTTATCAATAATTAAATCTCGCTACTATTTCGTTGACGATCCATCATGAATCATAATATGTATTAAATCATAACAAAATGAGACTTCGTCATGGGCCGGCTGACGCTTTTAGGTGGAGTGACATTGCTGGCGCTAAGCGCGGCGCAGGCGCAGGCACAAAGCTATTGTCCGAACGGCGAGGGTGGCGCGGCTTCGTATCAGGCTGCGGTGCAATGCCAGCGACAGAACCTCGGCATCCGCCGCCAGCAGTTGGCTGACCAGCAGGTTCGGCAGCAAGCCTACCTCGCCCAGCAGCAAGAGGCGCAGGACTTCGCCATGGCCGAGCAACGGCGTGTGCAGTCCGAGGCGCTGCGACAGGCGCGAACGCGCGAGGAATACCGGCAGCGAGCCATTCGCGAAGCGACCTACGCCCAACGGCAGGCCGAACAGTCGCCCGACAATGTCTGCCTCCAGCCCGAGGTCGCCCGCACCATAATGAGCGGCCTCAACAATATGCAGCATGACGCGGGAAGACGGTTCACGGTGATCGACGTGGAGCATCTCACCACGCGGTCGTTTGATCCGCTGCGGTCGGCCATGACGTGTCACGGCGTTTTCGTGCAGTCGAATGGCGGGCGGACTGTTGGAACGTTCTCGACGCGCCTGAACGTGGCTGGTGCACCGATCATCAGCTTTTCGCCCGATTGATCGTCTGCAACCGAACTTGAACCTTTAACAAACCTCTCTTTAGGATCCAACATGCGAAAGCTTATGCTTGCCTGCACCGCGTCGTCGGTGCTGCTCAGCGGTTGCGCGGCTTCTACGCAGTCACGCGTCATGCTTGATGCGCTGGTGCAGGACTGCAACGCCGGGAACCGCGACTCGTGTGCTCAGGTTCCCGGCGTCCAGCAGCAGGTCGCGGCCGAACAGCAAGCCAACACCGATACGGCAGCCGCCGTCGGCATCGGCGCATTATTGCTTGGTGGCCTGGTAGCTATTGCGGCAACCAGCGGCGGAGGTGGGTCTTACCACCCGCATTATTATCACCGTTAAATTCGAAATAATATTTATTGGGTTCAAGGCACTTTATCAGTTGAGTTTCACCAATGCTGGTCGAATTGCGTAAGGCGCCTAATTCTTCGCCGATCGCCCATAACTGCTATCGGTCTTAGTGATTTATTAATGATGTATCGGTATTGGTGAGCGCCATGCGGACATGGGTCGTAGGTCTTGTTGCGGCACTGGGCATCGCCGCATCATGTCCGGTCTCGATAGCAATGGAGTTTTCGCTCCTGCCTGCAAAAGGCAATGGCAAGGTGATCCTTGCAACCGGGGA
>CAXTJW010000123.1:0-5516 GCA_964244305.1 uncultured Acetobacteraceae bacterium | reverse complement strand
AGCGACCTGCAAGCGATGGGTGTGACGCGCGTCGACCGGCGAGTGATCGCCTACGAACCCGGCTCGGCCTTGCGGCCCGGCAGCGGCAACACTCAGCTCGCGGCAGCCCCGGTCATGCCGGCCTACGCCCCGACGCCGACCGAGGCGCCGCAGGATGCTGGTCCCGTGCAGTCGAACCAACCGGCGCCATACGCCCCGATGACCATCATGCCGCCGAGCCTCGCGTTTCAGCAGGGCGCATTGGACCGCACGGCCTATGGCACTTGGTTCAACACGCTCGCGGGCGACGTGCAGCTTGGCGCCGCATGGTGGGCGGAGAACCGCAGCCAAGCCGTCCGCAACCATCTGACGTGCACCCGGCTGGACCTCTCGCAGGATTTCGTTTTCGGCTGCACGCTGACGCGGACGATGCTGACGCCGTTCGACCGGCGGCGCCTGGGCGAGCCCGAGTACCGCGCGGGCTGGAACAGCATTTAGCTGCGATCCACACGCTCGGTAACCCGAATGCCGGCCATCGTCCGCCGGGGTACGTGAAGGCTACAAATACGCCGCCCCCGCCTCCGCCGCGAACCGGCCGGGGCTGCCTTCCCAGGTCACCCGCGCGTGGTCCAGCACATAGACCCGGTCGGCATGGGGCAGCGCGAAGGTCACGTTCTGCTCGCCCAGCAGCACCGTGATCGGCGTCGTCTGCCGCAACTGCTCCAACGCGAGCGAAAGCTGCTCCAGGATGACCGGCGCCAGGCCGAGCGTCGGCTCGTCGAGCACCAGCAGCCGCGGTTTCATCATCAAGGCGCGGGCGATCGCCAGCATCTGCTGCTCGCCGCCCGAGAGGGTGCGCGCCGCCTGGCCCTGGCGCGCCCGCAGGATGGGGAACAGCCCGTTCAGCCACTCCAGCCGCTCCGCCGCCTCGGCCTTCGGCAGATGCTGGCCGCCGAGCGACAGGTTCTCCCGCACCGACATCTCGCCAAACAGCTCGCGGCTTTCCGGGCACTGCACGACGCCGGCGCGCGCGATCGAGGCCGCGCTGTGGCCGCGCAGGCTGCCGCCGTCGAAGCGGACCGTGCCGGAATACGGCAACATGCCGGAAACGGCGTTGAACAGCGTCGTCTTGCCGGCGCCGTTCAGGCCGACGACGGAGACGAACTCGCCCTCGTGCACATGCAGCGAAACGCGCTCCAATGCCTGCGCCTTGCCATACAATACCGAGACATCCTCGACCTGCAGCAGCGGCGGACGGTCGCGCGCCGTGGCGGCGGGGCGGGAGGCGACCTCGATGCTGCCGCCCAGATAGACCCGGCGCACCGTCTCGTCCTGCATGACCTCGGCGGCGCTGCCCTCGGCGATGCGCTCGCCCAGATACATGGCGAACACCCGGTCCACCAGCGCCGACACGCCCTTCACGTTGTGGTCCACCAGCAACACCGCGCGGCCCTCATTGCGAAAACCGCGGATCAGGTCGGAGAACACCGTGACCTCGCCGGAGGTGAGGCCGGCGAAGGGCTCGTCCACCAGCACCACCTGCGGATCGCGGGCGATGGCCTTGGCGAGCTCGAGGCGGCGCAGGTCGGCGAAGGGCAGGGTGCCGGGCCGGCGGTCGACGACGCCGCCCAGGCCGACGCGCTCGGCGATGGACCGGGCCTTGGCGTCGACGCCGGGTGCTGCGGCGAGGCGGAGCAGGCTGTCGGGCAGCAAGGCGAGCTTGATGTTCTCCAGCACGGTCTGCCGGTGCAGCGGACGCGAGTGCTGGAACACGAGGCCGATCCCCGCCCGCGCCACCCGGTGTGACGCCCAGCCGGCGACGTCCTTGCCATGCAGCTCGACCCGGCCGGCGTCGGGCCGCTCGATGCCGATGATCAGCTTCATCACGGTCGACTTGCCGGATCCGTTGGGGCCGATCAGCCCGAGGATCTCGCCCCCCGCGATGTCGAAGCCGATCTTGTTGACCGCGACCAGGCCGCCGAACCGCTTGACCAGGCCGTCCACACGGAGCAGCGGCGCGGTCATAGCGTGTCGTTCCGGTGCAGCAGCGTGCCGATCAGCCCGTTGGGGAAGAACAGGATGACGGCGAGGGCGACGGCGGAGACGACGAACGTGCTGAGCTGGCCCAACGGGCGGAGCAACTCGCCGGCGACGATCAGGAACACCGCGCCGACCGCGGCGCCGAGGATGGTGCGCCGGCCGCCCAGCACGCATGCGATGATGATCTGCACCCCGACCGAGATGTCGATGACGGTGCCGACGGACGCGGTGCCGAAGTAGAAGATGAGCAATGCGCCGGACAGGCCGGAAAATAGCGCGCTGACGCAAAATGCGGCCAGCTTGTGCTTCGTGACGTTGAAGCCCAATGCGCCCGCGGCGACCGCATCCTGGCCGCTGGCCTGCAGGATCAACCCCAGCGCCGAGCGCGACAGCACGAACAGCACGGCGCCGCTCAGCGTCATGAAGCCGAGCGCGATCCAGTAGTTGGTCGCGTCGTCGATTGACAGCACGTCCGGGACCGTCATGCCGATCTCGCCCCCGGTGACGCTCGCGAAGATCACGATCACCTGCTGCAGCAGCAGAACCGCGACTAGGGTGATGAGGCCGAAATACGGGCCATGCAGGCGCAATGCCGGCAGCGCGAGCGCCACGCCCCCGGCCGTTGCGACCATGCCCCCGGCGGCGACGCATATGGGAATCGACAGGCCATACCGGCTGTTGAGGATGCCGGCCGTGTAGGCGCCGAGGCCGATCAGGAAGGTCGGGCCGAAGTTCACCTCGCCGGCGAAGCCGAACAGCAGGTCCCACGCCATGGCGAACACGCCGAAGTAGTAGGCGAGCGTCAGCAGGCCCAGCACATAGGCCGAGACCCACAGCGGCAACGTGGCGGCTGCGACCAGCACGACGGCGGTGATCAGCAGCAGGCGGGTAAGCTGCGACATCGGCTGGCTCTCCTACCTGCGCCCGAGCAGGCCCTGCGGCCGCACATACACCACGACGATCAGCAGCAGCAGCACGGGAATGGTGCGGATCGTCGGCGACACGGTGTAGGCGGTGATTGTCTCCAAGTATCCCACGACATAGGCCGCGATCAGCGATCCCGACACGCTGCCGAGGCCGCCCAGCACGACGATCGAGAACGCGCTGGCGGTGAGCGGCCCGATCCCGTCCGAGGACACGCCGAGGAACATCGCCAGCAGCACCCCGGCGATCCCCGCCAGCACGCCGTAGATGGCCCAGACCAGCACGTAGATGCGCGACAGCTCGAACCCGAGCAGGGTGACGCCGCGGGCGTTCATCGACGCCGCCAGGAGCGCGCGGCCGGGCCGGGTGCGGTTCACCAGCAGCCATAGCAGCCCAATTACCGTCCAGCAGACGGCGGCGGTCAGGATCTCGTTCATCGGCGTGCGCACGCCCACGATGTTGATGACGCCGGCGATCAGCGGCCGCACGGTCTTCGGGTTGCTGGTGAAGAAGTAGGAGATGGCCTCCTGGATCATGATGCCCCACAGCAGGGTGCCGGTCAGGACGAAGATCTCCTTCTCCTCCGTGGGGATCGCCGGGGAGCGCTGGATGGGGCGCACGATGGCGGCGTAGGTGACCAGGGCGACCGCCAGGCCGACCAGCACGCCCGCCAGCGCGCCGAAATACGGCCCGGCGCCCATGTTGCCGACCGACCACGCCGCCACCGCCGCCGCGACCATGATCGCCCCATGCGACAGGTTCAGCACGCCCGACACGCCGAAAATCAGCGTGAACCCGGCCGCGCCCAGCGCATACAGCGCGCTGATGGCGAAGCCGTCGATCAGGATCTGCAGCCCAGTCATGCCAACCCGGTCCCGACGAAATTAGCGCGCGGAGCCGCTAGCCAAGCGATCAGTTGGCAGCCTGGTCGATCTTGACGAACGAGGGGAAGGTAAGCTTGGCGTTGGCGAGGTCGGTCGGCCACACCGTCATCTGCTTGCCGTCCTGCCACTGCACGAACAGCCCGCTGATCATGCCGACGCCATACTTGATCGAATGGGTGAACGGGTCGTCCTTGCCGTAGAACTGGGTGCGCCCGATGGTGCCCTCCCAATTGGTCGTCTCCAATGCCGCCACCAGCTTGTCCGGGTCAGTCGAACCGGCGCGGCGCACGGCGTCGGCGATGTAATACACCTGGTCGTAGGTGGTGTAGCCGGTATAGGCCGGGGTGATGCCGAACCGCTTCACGTAACTCTCGGTGAACGGGTTGGTCTTCGGCGTGATCGCGACGCCCGGCGCCGATACCGTCTGATACAGCACGCTCTCGGACGCGCCGTTGGTGTCCTTCCAGAACGTGCTGGACGTCGCCTGCGAGCTGATGCCGAACATCGGCACCGGCACCTGCTGGCTGGTCCACTGCACGGTCGGCTGCACGCCGACGTGGCTGATGCCGGTGATGATGACGTCCGGCTTCTGGCCCTCGATCTTGTTGAAGATCGGCGTAAAATCAGTGGTGTCGGGCGAGAAGCGGATGTGGTCGAGCACCTTGATGCCGATCTTCGGCAGGCATTCGAGGTAGCCGGTGTCGAGCGGCGTGGTCCAGGCGGCGTCCTCGCTCATGACGACGGCGGTCTTCATCTTATAGTGCGTGACCAGCAGGTCCTTGGCGGCGTCGCACACCGATAGCGCCAATGCCGCCGAGGTCAGGTAGCCGTGGAACGCGTATTTGTTGCGCTCGTAGTCCTTATGGACGGCGAGGCTGATCTCGTTGCTGGCGGCGCCGGGCGTAATCAGCGGCATTTTCAGCCGGCCCGACCACGGCTCCAGCGCCAGCACGACCTCGCTGACGTAGCTCGCGATGACGATGTTGACCTTGTCCTGGTTCGCCGCCCGCTGGAACGCGCGGACCGCGTCGGCGGACGAGTTGTGGTCGTCGTAGGTGACGACCTCGATCTTGCGGCCATCCACGCCGCCGGCTGCGTTGATCTCGTCGGCGGCGAGCTGGGCGGCATTGGGGATGGCGACGCCCGAGATCGCGGCGACTTCGGCGATAACGCCGATGCGGATCGGGTCGGCGGCAATGGCCGGGCCGCTGGGCTGCAGCGCGCCGATGGCAAGGGCGGCGATGGCGAGGGCTGGAGAGCGGCGCCGGCTTGGATGTGTCACGTGACGTTCCCTTAACTTGATGCGCGCCCTGTGCCCGGCGCTGCGCATTATCTTAAACTCTGGATTGGCGGCTGTGTATACTCTGGCCGGCCCGGGCCGCAATGCCCGGAGGGCAGGCCGCCATGGCATCTTCCCACGCCTGCCCGTTCCAGCGCATGCTTGCCCCAGGTCGGAACAGTTCAAGTTCCGCGCAAAAGGGAAACAGGAGGGAAACATGGCCGAGCTTATGACCAGCGATGCCCCGCGCTCGAAGATTGCCACCGTGCTCCGGGTCACGAGCGGCAATTTCCTCGAGATGTTCGACTTCTTCCTGTTCGGCTTCTACGCCACCTACATCGCCAAGGCCTTCTTCCCGGCCGATAGCGAGTTCGCCTCGCTCATGTTCACCTTCATGACCTTCGGCGCCG
>CAXTJW010000122.1:0-9292 GCA_964244305.1 uncultured Acetobacteraceae bacterium | reverse complement strand
CTCCAGATTGCGCCCGGCACCGATTTGGCGCTGCTCAACGGCCTGCTGCATCTGCTGCTGCGAAATGGCCATACCGATCCGGCTTTCATCGCGCGCAATACGGAGGGTTGGGACGCCATGCCAGCCTTCCTCGACGACTACACCCCCACGCGCGTGGCGCAGGTCACCGGGTTGGCCGAGCCCGACATAAGGCAGGCGGCCGAATGGATCGGCGGCCCGGGAGAGTTCATGAGTTGTTGGACCATGGGGCTCAACCAGAGCACCCATGGCACCTGGAGCACCAATGCGGTCTGCAACCTGCATTTGGCGACCGGGAAAATATGCCGGCCCGGCAGCGGACCGTTCTCGCTGACGGGCCAGCCCAATGCCATGGGCGGCCGGGAGATGGGCTATATGGGACCCGGCCTGCCCGGCCAACGCTCGGTCGAAATCGAGGCGGACCGCCGCTTCATCGAAGCGATGTGGGAGCTTCCCACCTCCATCCTGCGGCCCGACTTCGGCAACGGCTCCGTATGGATGTTCGAGGAGATGCGGGCCGCGCGCATCAAGGCATGCTGGATCATCTGCACCAACCCGGTCGCCAGCATGCCGAACCGGAGCGGCGTCATCGAGGCGCTCGAGACGGCGGAGTTGGTGATCACCCAGGATGCCTACCTCGACACCGAGACGAATATCTACGCGGACATCATGCTGCCTGGCGCGCTCTGGGCCGAGGCCGAGGGCGTCATGACCAACTCCGAGCGCAACATGACCCTGATGGCGAAGGCTGTGGAGCCGCCCGGGGATGCGTTGCCGGATTGGCAGATCATCGCCCGCATCGCCTGTGAGATGGGCTATGCCGACGGTTTTACCTTCGGCTCCGCGGCTGAAGTCTTCGAGGAACTGAAGCAGGCCGCCAACCCGAAGACGGGCTATGACATCCGGGGGGCAAGCCACGCGCGCCTGCGATTGCAACCTCTGCAATGGCCCATCGCACCTGAGGCCGAAGCCGATCGCAACCCGATCCGATATCGGCATGCCGGTGAGGCCTTCGGCGAAGATGCTGCCCTGACCTTCGCGACCGAGAGCGGACGGGCCCGTTTCTTTCCGCGGCCGCATTTGGCGCCGGCGGAGATGCCCGATCCGGAATTTCCGCTCGTGCTCAACACCGGGCGGCTGCAGCACCAGTGGCACACCCTGACCAAAACGGGGAAGGTCGCCACGTTGAACAAACTGAACCCGGGCCCATTCGTCGAAATCAATCCCGAGGATGCCGCCACTCTTGGCATTGCGGCGAAAGACCCGGTTGAAATCCGCTCGCGCCGCGGCCGGGCCGTTTTGCCGGCCGTGGTCACCGACCGGGTGCAGCCCGGCAACTGTTTCACGCCGTTCCATTGGAACGACGTCTTTGGCGAGGACCTCGCGATCAACGCCGTGACGAACGACGCGGTGGACCCGGTTTCATTCCAGCCTGAATTCAAGTTTTGCGCGGTCGCCCTCGCCCGGGTTGCCCTTGCCGTCGCGCCAGCCGACACAAGTATTCAGAGATCGCAAGTGCTCACCGAGGTGGCTGCCGGCGCAACAAACATAGCCGTTGCAGCGGTCGCTGCGCGTTCTGACGCGGACCTCGATGGAGTGGAGTCCAACATGAACCGCATTGAGTCTTTTGCGAAGCTGTTGGGTCTTGGCACGAAGCCTGAAGTAGTCCTTGGCTCACATGAGCAGCTCTACATGCAAGGATATCTGTCGGGACTGGCCGCCGACGCCGGTTCGTTGGGCGGCGTGCCAGTATTGCCTGCCTCCGCGCCCTTGGGCCCAAATGCCCGGCTGATCCTCGACGGGATGTTGGCGGGCCTGTTTTCCCGTGCCGCTGCGCCCAACGGCCACATACCGGTATCGGCCGCAATATCGCCGGTGTCTGCCACCACGGTCACCCTGCTATGGGCGTCCCAGATCGGCCGGGCCGAGGGGGTTGCGGCGGACTGCGCGCGCGCCCTGGAGGCGCTTGGTCACCCGGTGCGAATGGCCAGCATGGACGCTGTCAAGTCTTCCGAACTGGCTGCGGCGCCAGTGCTGCTCCTGCTGACGAGTACGTTCGGCGATGGTGACGCGCCCGACAATGGTGCGGCGCTCTGGAGCGCGTTGGAGGCCGACGCTGCCCCCCGTTTAGATGGAACACGGTATTCGGTCCTCGCCTTCGGTGATTCCAACTACGACCAATTCTGCGGCTTTGGCCGCAAGCTGGATGCGCGGCTCGAAGCATTGGGCGGCCAACGCCTGACCCCTAGAGTGGACTGCGAACCGGACTACGAGGAGGCGGCGAAGGGCTGGCTCGACGCCGTAGTGGCGGCGTTGCGCGATGGCGGCGCACCAGCCGTAAGCCAGCCACAAGCTGTGCGCCCCGAGCTGGCCGAAGCAGATGCCGTCGAAGGTTCCGCGACCTTGGAGGCCGGTACGCCCAGCCTACAAAGGGCGTATACCCGGAACAAGCCGTTGCACACCCGTCTTATCGGGAACCGGCTGCTCAACGGGGAAGGGGCGGAGAAGGAAACACGGCAGTTCATATTCGACCTGCAGGAAAGCGGCTTCGTCTACGAGGCCGGCGACGCGCTTGGCGTCTGGCCACGTAACGACCCGGGATTGGTGGCGGAGATGCTGTCGACGCTCGGCCTGTCGGAGACTGCACCGGTATCCGTGCCGGGGTTGGGGACAACCGACCTTGGCGAGGCGCTTTCGAGCCAGTTCGAGATCACCAAGACGACGCCCGAAATGCTGCGCTTCGTGGCAGAACGGTCGGGCAGCAGCTTTTTGACCGACCTCATGCTCGAGGAGCGCAGGACACACCGGACCGATTGGCTGTGGGGGCGGCAGTTTGTCGACCTGCTGCATGGATTTCCGATCGAAGCCAGCGCCGAGGAATTGCTCGGCGTGCTGAAGCGAATGCAGCCGCGGCTCTACTCCATCTCGTCGAGCCCGATGATCTACCCGGCCCAGGTGCATCTGACGACTGCGACGGTGCGTTTTGGGAAGGACGGCGTGAAGCATGGCGGCGTATGCTCCACATTCTTGGCCGACCGTGCCGCCAAAGCCGAAATCCCCATCTTTCTCCAAAAATCGACGCACTTCCGCCCGCCGAAGGATCCGTCGCTGCCCATGATCATGGTCGGTCCAGGCACCGGCATTGCGCCGTTCCGGGCGTTCCTGCAGGAACGGCAAGCAAGCGGCGCATCCGGCCGCAACTGGCTGTTCTTCGGTGAACAGCGGGAGGCGACCGACTTCTACTACCGCGACGAATTGGAAACGATGCAGGCCCAGGGCTATTTGCACCGCCTCAGCACCGCCTTCTCACGCGACCAGGCCGAGAAGATCTATGTCCAGCAGCGCATGCTCGAGAATGGCGCGCAGCTCTGGGCTTGGTTGGAGGATGGCGCCCGTTTCTACGTTTGCGGCGACGCTAGCCGCATGGCGAAGGACGTTGACGCCGCGCTCCGCCGGGTGGTGGAGGACCAAGGCGGAATGTCGGCGGAGGCTGCCGATGCCTATGTGACGGCGATGACGCGGGAGAAGCGTTACGTCAGGGATGTCTACTGACAAGCCCGCGCCGGCCGCGTGCCCGGACCGGGCTCCCTCGCGGTTCAGACAAGATTGTGCCGGCAGCCTCGTCTAAACCGGTGGACTGAGGAGAAACTCAAGCCATTTCGTATCCATGCTGCCAGAAGGCGAGACCGTCCGGATGGCGCGTCGACGTGCGGGACATACCGAGGAGCTTGCCCCGGCACGATAGGCTTGCGAAACATCCGTGCCCGCGCGTAGCAATCCGGGAAAAAAGCTTGCGGAAGCGGCTCTGGACGCAGCCGACACACGGCCCGACAATGCCGAAGCTGCGTAGAATGAGTTGAGTCATAAGTAAGGGATCTGTGCGATGAGCAATGCTGTCTCGGTGGCTGTTCCCAGGCAGGCCGCGATGTCCGTCCTCGTTGCGCTCAGCGTCACGCATCTGCTCAACGACATGATCCAGTCTTTGATCCCGGCGATCTACCCGATCATCAAGGTGGCTTATCAGCTCGACTATGGCCAGATCGGCCTCATTACCCTCGCGTTCCAGATATCCGCTTCGCTCCTGCAGCCTGCCGTTGGCTTCTATACCGACAAGCATCCCATGCCGTACTCCATGATCGCCGGGATGGGATGCAGCCTCATCGGCCTTATTGGATTGGCCTATGCCAGCAGCTATGGCTTGCTGCTGATCGCCGCCGCCTGCGTCGGTCTCGGCTCCTCGATCTTCCATCCCGAGGCGACGCGCATGGCGCGCAATGCATCGGGCGGGCGGCAAGGCCTGGCTCAAGGCATCTTCCAGGTCGGCGGCCAAACCGGGGGTGCACTCGGACCGCTGCTTGCCGCCTTCATCATCGTGCCGTTGGGACAGCGGAGCCTTGGCTGGTTTTCGGTCGCTGCTCTGCTGGCGATGGTACTGATGATGTGGATCGCGGGGAACATCGCCAATATCACCCCGCAGCGGAAAAAGCCTGCCGACGCCGCGAACAGGCCGTCCTCGGCGAGCGTTCCGCGTCCGGTGGCAAATGTGGTCCTCCCCTTCACTATCCTTATCGTCCTTCTGTTCTCGAAGAACGCCTATTCGCAGAGCTTCACCTCGTTCTACACTTTCTTCCTCATCGGGAAGTTCGGTGTTTCGGTCCAGACGTCGCAGCTGATGCTGTTCCTGTTCCTGGCGTCGTCGGCCGCTGGGGCGCTGGGCGGTGGCATCCTGGGCGACCGCATCGGCCGCAACCGTATCCTGTGGTTCTCGATCCTCGGCGCGCTGCCGTTCACGCTGATACTGCCCTTCGCAAGCCTGTTCTGGACGGGCGTGCTGACGATCATCATCAACCTGATCATGTCCAGCTCCTTCGCGGCCATTCTGATCTACGCCATGGAGCTGATGCCGGGACGAGTGGGTTTGGTCGGTGGATTCTTCTACGGCCTGACGTTCGGACTGGGCGGGATCGCGGCTGCTTTGCTTGGCGGACTTGCCGATCAGTATAGTATCGAGACCGTGTATCGCGTTTGCTCGTTCCTGCCCGCCATCGGCCTGCTCGCTTGGTTCCTGCCGCGTTTGCGCGAGGCATAGCTCCGGTTGATGTGGTCGGAGGATGGCAGGATCCGCTGAACCGGCAGTCCCGCCTGTTGGCCACCCATGGGGGCTTTGTCCAACGCTCTCAATGCGATATTTCTCATTCCAATGTTAGATTAGGGGTCTGGGAAATGAGCAGCACTCGACGCCGGGCTGCAGCGTATCTGACGGTCTTTGCCCTTCTCATGCCACTTCCGGCTTTATCCGCCGACCTCACGCGCGGGCAAGTGGCCGAGCAGCTGGCCGCCCTTCCGCCTGGCGGGCGGATCAATCTCGCGGGGAAGTCCCTGAGCGGCCTCGATCTCAGCCGCCTGGACTTCACCGGCGGCGACTTGCATGGGGCGGACCTCTCGGGCGCCAACCTGTTTGCGGCAAAGTTCCAGGATGCCAACCTGTCCGGCGCGAACCTGGCCGGCGCAAGCATGGGGATCATGAACGTGATCCGCGCCGACCTGACCGACGCAGATATGTCCGGAGCCCAGATGTTCGGGCTCGTGACGTCGAGCGGCATGGAAACGTCTCGCAAGGAGGCGCCCATCATGGTTCGCGCCAACCTATCCGGCGCGCGTGTGGTGTCCCGCCTCGGCTACGCCGACCTGACCGGGGCCAACCTTTCGGGCGCCAGAATGAGCGCGGACATGAAGAACCAATCGATGGGGCTGATGCGCGCCGAGTTCCCCGGCGCGAACCTGACCGGCGCCAACCTTTCCGGCGCGGAACTCGGCAACGCACTGCTTCGCTTCACCAACCTGACCGGCGCGAACTTGACCGGCGCCGACCTGCATCAGGCGGATTGCATCGGCGCGAACCTGGCCGGGGCAAATTTGACCGGCGCCAATGCAATCGGCACCAACTTCGAAGCCGCCGACATCAAGACTGCAATCGGCCTGGAAAGCGTCAAAGGCCTGGACCGCAAAGGCGCCCGTTGAGGCGGTATGATCCAACTTCGCTCCTGGAAACTGACCGTTTCCGGTGCGATGCGACGATGCTGTGCCGTGCAGCCCGCCCGGCCGCTGAGTAAGCTGACGAATGGTCGGGTGCTTTGCCATTGGCTTATGGCCGAGGGTCCGTCATGGCTTGATCAAGACGAGGTTTGATCAGAAGAAAGCTAACGGCGGCATCTCACACGCGAGATCGGGAAAGCCCGTCGCGGCGCCGTCATTCGTGAAAGCGCTTCCGGGCTTGCTGCGGAAATGCAGAGAGCCGATCGGTCGAGTGGGACCGGCTGCGTCATGCGTCACGACCGTGACGGACGCCTGGGTGTCAGTCTATGCCTCGTTCAACGTTGGAACAGTGCAGATCGCTATGTCGCGGCACCAAGTCAGCAGCCCTTGGTATGAGATTATCTTTGGCAGCGTTGGCGAGCGGGCCGCTTTCTCTTCACCAACCTACATGGAGAGGTTCAATCTGATTTAGATCGTTTGCTGTAATCTGCTTGTCGTCATCGTGGCCACCCCATAGTCTGATGCCGTGGAACCATTACTTCAAATCAAACGCCGGCATCTGTTTCCGGCGGTCGCGGCGGCGATGACGGTACCGGCGGCTGCGGCGGAGAGCCTGCCCGCAATCCCGGACAGCATGCGGGTGCAGGGCGCCGAGGTCGAAAGCGCGACCTACGGCCAGCCATCGCCGCACGAGCGCAACGTCATCCGCCGGGTGCGCGAGCGTCCACTGGCCCCGACCGCCGCCTCGTCCGGCACGCCGTTGCAGGATTTGCACGGCATCATCACGCCCAATGGGCTGCATTACATTCGTGACCATGCAGGCACGCCAAATATCGACCCGGCCACGCACCGGCTGCTGCTGCATGGCCTGGTGGATCGGCCGCTCGAATTCACCATGGACGACCTGTTGCGCTTTCCGTCCGTGTCCACGATTCATTTCCTGGAGTGCTCCGGCAACACGTCGTTCTGGAAGACGGACCGCATCAAGAAGACCTGGACGGCGCAGGACACGCACGGACTGCTGAGCTGCAGCGAATGGACCGGGGTGCGGCTGGCCGATGTTCTGGCCGAAGCCGGGGTTCGATCCGATGCAAGATGGATGCTCGCCGAAGGGGCGGACGGCGCGGGCATGACCCGCTCGATCCCGATCGAGAAAGCGCGCGACGACGCCATCCTCGCCTACGCGCAGAACGGCGAGCGTCTCCGCCCGGAGCAGGGTTACCCGCTGCGTCTGCTGTTGCCCGGCTTCGAGGGCAATATGAGCATCAAATGGCTGCGCCGGCTGAAGCTCGGCCGCGAGCCGTTCGAAACGCGGGAGGAGACCTCCAAATACACCGGGCTGCAGCCGGACGGCACGGCGCGCCAGTTCGTGTTCGTCATGGCGGTGAAGTCGGTCATCACTAGTCCGTCCGGCGGGCAGCATCTCGGACCGCCGGGCTTCACCGAAATTCGCGGGCTGGCCTGGTCCGGTGAGGGCCGGGTGCGCCGCGTGGACGTTTCGGCCGACGGCGGCGCCACTTGGCAGGAAGCGCGCTTGCAGGACCCGGTGCTGTCGAAATCGCTGACCCGTTTTCGCCTGCCCTGGCGTTGGGACGGCACGCCCGCGGTGCTGATGAGCCGGGCCGAGGACGAGACGGGCGCCGTGCAGCCAACCCGCACGGCACTGCTCGCGGCGCAGGGGCCGGACACGGACTACCACTACAACGCCATCCATGCCTGGCAGCTCGACGAGACGGGCGGCGTCCATGTGGCGGTATAGCCCGGCTGTCATGGCCGTCATGCTGGCGGCCAGCGCCGTGGCCCAGCCGCTCGGCATCGGCCGAACGCCCAGTGCGGAAACGCTGTCGCAATGGGACATCGACATCGGTGCCGACGGCGCCGGCCTGCCCCCCGGTCACGGCAGCGTCGCCGAGGGCAAGGTGGTATTCGAGGCGAATTGTGCCGCATGCCATGCGCTGAGCACGGCCACGCCGGCCTTGACCGGACCGGCGCTTGCGGGCGGCCAGGGCACGCTGGCGACGCCCCGTCCGGCGCGGACGGTCGGCAGCTACTGGCCCTATGCCACCACGCTGTTCGATTACGTCCGCCGGGCGATGCCGTTCAATGCGCCGCATAGCCTGTCCGACGATCAGGTCTACGCGGTCACCGCCTACATCCTGCAGGTGAACCAAATCGTGCCCGACGGCGCGGTGCTGGACGCCGCAAGCCTGCCGGCGGTGCAGATGCCGAACCGCGACGGCTTCAAGCCGGTCTGGCCAAATCACGGCTGAACCCGAGGCTGAGGAGAGTCCCGATGTCGTACGAAGCGCTCACCATCGAACCCGCGACCCCACGCGTCGGGGCCTACGTCTCCGGCGTCGACATCGCCAATCCGCTGAGCAACCGCGAGGTGAGCGAGCTGCACCAAGCGCTCGCCGATTTCCAGGTGCTGTTCTTCCGCGACCAGCACTTCACCCTCGATAGCCAGAAGGCATTCGGGCGGCTGTTCGGCGAGCTTCATATCCATCCGAACACGCCCGGTCCCGAGGGGCACCCGGAAATCCTGCCGATCCACGCCGATGCGAATTCAAAGCGGATCAACGGCGAGAACTGGCATTCCGACGTGTCCTGCGACCCGGAGCCGCCGCTGGGGAGCGTGCTGCATCTGCATACCCTGCCACCGGTCGGCGGCGACACTTTGTTCGCCAGCATGTATGCCGCCTACGACGCCTTGTCGCCCCGGCTCCAGACCTATCTCGACGGCCTGACGGCGCTGCATTCGGGCGAGCGCTCCTACCGCCGCAGCAACCGCCTGCAGAACATCGACGACCGCGGGCGCATCTATCCGCAGGCCAACCACCCGGTGATCCGCACGCATCCCGTGACGAAGCGCAAGGCGCTGTTCGTGAACCGCGGCTTCACCTACCGGATCAACGAGCTGCCCGACGAGGAAAGCACTGCGATCCTGGACTACCTGTACCAGCACGCCGAACGCCCGGAGTTCCAGGTGCGTTTCCAGTGGAAACCGAACTCCGTCGCATTCTGGGACAACCGGGCGGTCCAGCACATGGCGTTATGGGACTATTTCCCGGCAACGCGCTCCGGGCACCGGGTCACGATCAAGGGCGACCGGCCGGTTTAACCATGCCCGATATCAACTCCCCCACGCGGGATTGCAGCGTCGCGCCGCATCTGGGACGGCGCGGCGCCCATCGCAGGCATATCGTGATCCTGGGCGGCGGCTACGCCGGCATCGCCA
>CAXTJW010000121.1:0-9310 GCA_964244305.1 uncultured Acetobacteraceae bacterium | reverse complement strand
TCCTGCGCGGCTATATGGTGACCATCCACGCCTACACCGGCGACCAGAACACGGTCGACACGCTGCACAAGGACCTGCACCGCGCGCGCGCCGCGGCGGTTTCGACCATTCCAACCAGCACGGGCGCGGCCAAGGCGCTGGGCCTGGTCATTCCGGAGCTCGCGGGCAAGCTGGACGGCACGGCCATCCGCGTGCCCACGCCGAACGTGTCGCTGGTCAGCCTCGACGTGAACCTGCGGGAACACGCCACGGTCGCGCAGATCAACGAGGCGATGCAGGCGGCGTCGAAGGGAACGCTGCGGGGCATCCTGGACTACAACACGGCGAAGCTCGTCAGCGTCGACTTCAATCACCAGGCAGCGTCCTGCACGTTCGACGCGACGCAGACCGCAGTGGTGGATCAACAGCTTGCCCGCGTGATGGGCTGGTATGACAACGAGTGGGGCTTCAGCAACCGCATGGTCGATACGGCCATCCTGTTCGGAAGCATGTGAGCGTGGCGGTCCGCAACCTCGATGGGGTCCGCGTGGCCGGGAAGCGCGTGTTGCTGCGCGCCGATCTCAACGTTCCCGTCCGCGATGGGCGTATCAGCGACCTGACGCGGATCGAGCGGCTGCTGCCGACCATCCGGTATCTGTCGGATGGTGGTGCGCGAGTCATCGTGTGCAGCCACTTCGACCGGCCTGGGGGCAAGCGGGTCGAGGCGATGTCGCTGGCCCCGATGGCGCAGGCGTTGGGTGACGCATTGGATCGGCCGGTGGCATTCGCAGCGGATTGCATCGGGCCCGAGGCGAAGGCTGCGGTGGCAGCGATGGCGAACGGCGACGTGCTGGTGCTGGAAAACACCCGTTTTCACGCGGGCGAGGAGGCCAACGACCCGGCCTTCACGCGTGAGCTCGCCTCGCTGGCCGATCTGTATGTCAACGACGCCTTCTCCACCGCGCACCGGGCGCACGCCAGCACGGAGGGGGTCGCGCATTTGCTGCCGTCCTACGCCGGCCGGCTGATGCAGGCGGAGCTGGATGCGCTCGAAGGCGCGCTGGGCAGCCCGGTCCGGCCGGTTTGCGCGATTGTCGGCGGCTCGAAGGTGTCGACCAAGCTGGAGCTGCTGGGCAATTTGTCTAGCCGGGTGGACATACTGGTGATCTGCGGCGCCATGGCCAACACGTTCCTGGCGGCGCAGGGCTTCGACGTGGGCCGGAGCCTGCAGGAGGCCGAGATGCACGCGACGGCGCGCGACATCATGGCGGAGGCCAACCGCGCCGGCTGCGAGATCGTGCTGCCGACCGACGCCATCGTCGCCAAGGAGTTCCGAGCCAATCCGCCGGTGGAGACGGTCTCGATACGGGCCATTCCGTCCGACGCCATGATGCTCGACGTCGGCCCGTCCACGGTGCAGGCGTTGCGGGACCGGCTGCCGGATATCCGCACCCTGGTGTGGAACGGCCCGCTCGGCGCGTTCGAGACGCCGCCGTTCGACGCTGCGACGACCGCGCTGGCGGTGGCGGTGGCGGACGCGACGCAGCAGGGCGCGCTGCTGAGCGTCGCCGGCGGCGGCGATACGGTTTCGGCCCTGCGTCATGCCGGGGTGATGGACCGGCTGAGCTATGTCAGCACGGCCGGTGGCGCGTTCCTGGAGTGGCTGGAGGGCAAGACGCTGCCCGGCGTCGCGGCACTGCAATCGCCGAACCATTAACCGGTTCGTCATCAATGCAGCTTAAACTCGGCTTTATGCTCTCAACCAACTCGCTCTCGGCGTTTTCCAGCGCTCCCGTCGCCCCGGCGCAGTCGCCCGGGCCGATCCGGCAGGTACGCGACCAACGTGACCTGACCCCGGCGGCGCCGGCTTCGCCGCTGGGCAAGCAGGGCCTACCTGGGATTGCGCCGTCGGGGAATACGCCACGGGGCTCGCTGCTGAACTTGTCGGTGTAGGCGTTCAACTTACAGCGGAAACCCCTTGATCCCGAAGGCACGTGGCCGCACCCTTGGTTCATGCCGCAGTTCACCAAACGCATTCCGGATGGCGATACGCATGAGCGTGCCATATGCGACCAATGCGGTTATGTCGCTTATGAGAATCCAAAGGTCGTGGTCGGCTCCGTCGTCGTGCACGAGGGCAAGGTCATGCTGTGCCGCCGGGCCATCGAGCCCCGACGTGGATTCTGGACCCTTCCCGCCGGCTATCTCGAACTGCAGGAGACCGTGGAGGAAGGCGCCCGGCGGGAGGCTCTGGAAGAAAGCGGCGCACAGATCCAGCTCGACGGCATCCTTGCGGTTTACAGCATCAGCCGCATCGGCCAGGTCCAGGTCATTTTCCGAGCGCGCTTTGATGGCGCAGCCGATTTCGCACCTGGCATCGAAAGCCTGGACGTGCGGCTATTTGACTGGGCGGACATCCCATGGGATGAACTTGCATTTCCATCGGTGCATTGGTCGTTGCGCGCCTGGCGATCCGCTGGTGACGGCCCGCTCGGCGCACCCACGGGCAACCCGGCGGATGACCCACGCGGCACGTCGCCCGAAACACCGGCCAAGACGTCGGCATGAGACGCCTCGGGCTCGTCATCGCGGTTGCCCTGCTGTCGTCCTCGGGATGGGCGCAGCAACGCCGGCTGAACCTGCAGGCCACGCCCGGCGAGTCGTCGCTGCTGCCACTGCCCCCTACTCCGCCGCGCGGTGGATCACAGTCCGGGCCAGGCTACGACCTGGCGCCGACGCCAAATCGCGACATCGACGGGCCGCAAGGTCCCCGCGCCAGCAACGCCCCGGAACTTGCGCCGGGCATCTTCACGCGGGGACAGCAATATCGGGGCGAGGGTTACTCGGCCGGGTCGTCGGCCCAGTCCGAGCAGGAGCGGCGCGCGCGCCCTGGCGCCGGTTTCAAGCTGCGCTTGCCGCTTCAGCAAGAATGACCCACTGATCGCGTGCTGCGTGCCCTAACCATCCTTATTGTGTGCCAGTTTGCGGGCGAGGTCGTCGCCCGTGCCGCCGGATTGGCGGTGCCTGGACCGGTACTCGGCTTGCTGCTGCTGCTTGGCCTGTTGGCGGTGCGTGGCGGACCGGATGCGGATATGCGGTTCACCACTAATGGCTTGCTGCGGCATCTTTCACTGCTGTTCGTGCCGGCCGGGGTGGGGATCATCACCCTGCTCGATGCATTGGGCCGGGACTGGCTGGCGATCGGCATTGCGATCGTGGTCTCGACGGCGCTCGGCCTGGCGGTGACGGGTTTGGTGATGCAGCGCCTGCTCAAATGACCCAATTCGGCACGATCTGGGTTTATTTGCAATCGACGCCGCTGCTGGGCCTGACGATCACGCTGGTCGCTTGGCAACTGGCGCTGGTGCTCAGCCAGGCGCTGGGAGACCGGGCGCTGACCAACCCGATGCTGATTGCGATCGTGCTGCTATCGGCAACTCTGCTCATTACGGGAACTCCGTACTCCGCCTATTTCCAGGGTGCGCAATACGTGCACTTCCTGTTGGGGCCGGCGACGGTTGCGCTTGCCGCGCCGATGTATGCGGCCTGGAGCCAGATCCGGCGCAGTGCGCACGCGATCATTCCCGCCATCTTGGCGGGCTCGGCGACATCGGCAATCAGCGTCATGCTGATCGCCCGCGCCCTGGGTGGATCGCGCCAGGTCGTGCTGTCGCTGGCGCCGAAGTCGGTCACGACACCGATCGCGATGGGCGTCGCCGAGCAGATCGGCGGCAACCCCTCATTGGCCGCAATCTTTGTCCTGCTGACCGGGCTCACGAGCATCGTCGTCGGGCCGCTGTTATGGCGCCTGCTGCGCATTACGGACTGGCGCGCCCGCGGGCTCGCGGCCGGGACCTCCGGGCATGGGATCGCAACGGCGCGCGTGCTGCTGCTGCATGAGACGGCAGGCGCTTTCGGCGGCCTGGCGATCGGGCTGAACGGCATCACGACCGCCATCTTGCTGCCGCCGCTCGCGCGTTGGTTGATCGGGGGTTGATCGGCCGCGAATTGCTGCACTGCGCAATTTCCCGTGCGGTTTGGAGCCATCACGACCCGCAGTCGTTCTCAAGCTCCCCGGCCCCGGATCGACCAGGGTCTCGAATGGAGCAAGACGATGCAGCTATTTTCCCGTGAGAAGCAGAAGGCGAAAACGATCGAACCGGAGGCTGAGCTGCAGCCGCTCGACCCGATTGCCTTGTGCTTGGCCGTTTGGCTCGGGATGATGGTCTGTGCGTTCGGCCTCGTCCGAGCCATGGATCACGCTGCGCAGCGGACCGCGGATGCGAATCGCCTGACCGCATCGGCGCAGGCCATGCACCCGGTGGCTACAAGACCGTAACTTCGATCCTACGAGGCAGGCGCCCCGAGCGAAACGACGCTCACGCTGTTGTAGGGACTGCCGCCGGGGCTCAACGCCTGCGTCGACCAAACGAGGTAGACCAGCGTGCGCTTCTCGCTGTCCCACATCCGGGTGACGCGGATTTCCTTGAACAGCCAATTGGCCGAGGCGCCGAACACGACCTCGTTTGCCGGCAGGCGGTCGGGCACCGTCACGGCACCCGTCGCCCGGCACGCGATGCTGAACCGGCTGGGGTCGGTCGCGATGCCGACGGTGCCCTTGATGCCGCCCGTTTCGGCGCGGGACAGATAGCAACTGACGCCGGCCACCCGCGGATCGTCGTAACGGTCGACGACGATGCGGTCGTTGCGGCCGATGACCCGGAATGTCGTGCTGACGTCGCCGATGCGGGTCGGGTCGTCGTTCGCTGCCTGCGCGCCGGACGACGCCAGGACGGCCAGCGCAAGCAAGCCAGCGGCGAAAGGGAGGCGGATCGGTGGCATGCCTGGGATCTCCGTGAGCGGCTACCCAGATATGCCGCCCGCCACGACAGCGCACAAGCCCGGGAACGGGCGGGACCGGTCCTCCGCGCCATCCTCCCCATCCGTCCGATAGCGTCACGGCCCGCGACCACCGATGTTCAGGACATGAGGGAGACTTGTTGATGACCGACGCGCTGCTGACGATCTCCGATGCTTTGGTGGGCCGCGTGGCGGCTGCCGACCCTTGGCTGACCTGCATCTATCCCGGCGCGCGCGCCCAACGCACCGCGACGCTCTGGCGGCCGGGCGTGCTCGTGACCAGCGAGCAGGGCCTGCCGCCCGAGGCCAATATCCCCGTGGTGATGCCGGATGGCTCTCGTGGCCAGGCAGTGCTGGCCGGCCGCGATCCCGGCACCAACGTCGCGGCGCTGCGGCTCGAGATTGATGGACCAGCCCTGCCCGATCCGGCCGAGCCGCAGGTCGGCGCGCTCGCGCTAGTGCTGGGCGCAGCGGCCGACGGCAGCGCCACGGCCCGGCTCGCCCTCGTGCATCGTGTCGGACCAGCGTGGGAGAGCATGACCGGCGGGCGGATCGATCGGCTCATCAGCCTCGACGCCCGGCTGTCGGGCCAGGAGGAGGGCGGACCGGTGCTGGACGCGGCGGGCGGGCTGCTTGGCATGTCGACCCTCGGGCCGCGCCGCCGCGTGCTGGTCATCCCGGCTGCAACGGTGAACCGGGTGCTGGCGCCGCTACTGGCCGAGGGCCAGGTCGCGCGGGGCTGGTTGGGTCTCGGCCTGCAGCCGGTTTCCGTTCCTGCGGCCTGGCAGGCTGCCGCCGGCATGGAGTCCGGACTTATGGTGATAAGCCTGGCGCCGCAGGGCCCCGCCGAAGCGGCAGGCGTGCTGCCCGGCGACATCCTGCTCTCGGTCGACGGCATGCCGACGCTGCATCCGCGCACCGTCGCGAAGGCGCTGGGTGCGACCAGCGTCGGCAAGGCCGTGACGCTTCGCCTGCTGCGGGGTGGGACGCCGACAGACCTTTTGGCGACCGTCGGCGCGAGGCCCGCAGCGTGAGCGCACAGGCGGCTGTCCAGGCAACCCTCCAGGCAGCCCTGTCAGTGACGCCCGCGAGCCAAATCGGCCTTCGGGTTGCGGTTGCGGCCACCGATCCGGTGCGCCATGCCGACCTCGCTGCGCGTGTCGCCCTGGCTGGGCACACGCTGACGCTGGCGCCGGAGGCCGACATCGTGCTGGCGGATGGCGGCGCGCTGGCCAGTCCGAGCCTTCCGGTGCTGCGTCTTGCGGCCGGCGAGGACGAGGAGGCGAGCGTTCTGCCGCCAGACCTCACTCCGGTGCAATTGGATGCGGCGCTGCGGGCCGTGGCGGCCGGGCTGCGTGTCAGTTTGCCGGGTTCGGGCGTCTCCGGCTTTGCCGAGGCCGAGCCGCCGCGCCCGTTGCTGACGCCGCGAGAGCTGGAGATCTTGCGGGCCCTCGGCGACGGCCTGACCAACAAAGGCGTAGCCCGGCGGCTCGGCATCAGCGCGCATACCGTCAAGTTCCATCTGGAAGCCGTATTTGCGAAACTCGGCGCAGCAAGCCGGGCCGAGGCCGTGGCGAAGGGTTTGCGGCGCGGGTTGATCCTCCTGTAGTAGCCACGCCCGGAACCTCGCGCCACGCTGCCGCGCTATGTCCGGAACAACCGCATAGGACCCGTCATGTCAGACAACCCGCTTGAGAGCAGCCCCGAACGCGACGAGCGCATCAAGGCGCGCGCCCACCATCTGTGGGAGGAGGCCGGCAGTCCGGACGGCCCCATGGACGATTTCACCGAACGCGCCGACGAGTTGATCCGCATGGAGGACGCCGCTGGGACCGGCCAGTTGCCCAACCCAATGACGCTAAACGAGCCCATTCCCGGCGTGATCGTCGAAGAGGCCAGCATTCAGGAGAACCTCGGCGAGTTCCCGGGCGGCTCCAGCGTCGCGGATCAAGGCGAGTGGCGGGAGACGCCGATGACCAAGGAGGAGCTGCGGCAAGGCAGCGATTCCGAGCCGGAGCGTGGCGGCGCGCCTTAACTACTTTGGCGCAGCGCCGCCTGTGCCAGCGCGTCCAGCGCCGATAGGAACCGCGAGCGGTCCGCCTTCGCCAACGGCGGCGGACCGCCACCACCCGCGCCGATCTCGCGCAAATGCCGCGCGACCTCACGGCCAGCCAGCGCCGAGCCGATATTGTCCGCCGTCCAGACATGGCCGTTGTGCGACAGCGCCCGTGCCCCGCGCGCCAGGCAGCGCGACGCAAGCGGAATGTCGGCAGTGACGCAGATGTCGGTCGTGCCGATACGCTCGGCAATCCAGTCGTCGGCCTCGTCGGGCGCGCCGCCGACCGTGACCATCTCGACATTGGGCAGGCCCGGCGGCCGGATCGGGCGGGAGCCGTTCGAGACCACCCGCACCGGCAGGCCGAGCCGAGTCGCGACGCGGAACGCCTCCTCCCGCACCGGGCAGGCATCCGCGTCGATGAACAACGTGACCATTGCCGAGAGAACCGATCTACGCCGACAGCTTCTCCAGCTCCCGCAGCACGCTCTCGCCCATGACGGAGGTGCCGACCTTGGCAGTGCCCGTGGACATCACGTCGGCGGTGCGGATGCCGCTCGCCAGGACATTGGTGCAGGCGCGCTCGATCAGCACTGCGTCCTCCTCCATCTCGAAGGAGTAGCGCAGCAGCATGGCGAAGCTCAGCATCTGCGCCATCGGGTTGGCGATGCCCTTGCCCGCGATGTCGGGCGCGCTGCCGTGGATCGGTTCATACAATGCATGACGCCGACCGGAGCTGTCGGGCGCGCCGATCGTCGCCGAGGGCAGCATGCCGAGGCTGCCGGTCAGCATGGAGGCGAGATCAGACAACAGGTCGCCGAACAGGTTCGAGGTCACGATCACATCGAACTGCCGCGGGTTGCGCACGAGCTGCATGGCACAGTTGTCGGCATACATGTTCGTCAGCTCGACATCGGCGAACTCGCGCTGATGCAGCGCTGCGACGACCTGACGCCATAGCAGGCCGCTTTCCATGACATTGGCCTTCTCGACGCTGCACAACCGGTTTTGCCGCTTGCGCGCCAGCTCGAATGCCACGCGCGCGACCCGCTCGATCTCGTGCGTGGTGTAGACCTCGGTGTTGGTGCCGCGCTGCTGGCCGTCGGGCAGGGTTTCGATGCCGCGCGGCTCGCCGAAATACAGCCCGCCGGTGCTTTCGCGCACGATCATCAGATCGAGGCCGCGTATGACGTCGGGCTTCAACGTACTGGCATCCACCAACGGATCCAGCACGATGGCCGGGCGCAGGTTGGCGAACAGGCCCAGCTCGCGGCGGAGCGTCAGGATGGAGATCTCGGGCCGCATTTCGAAGCCGAGCTTGTCCCAGCGCGGCCCGCCGACGGCGCCGAACAGCACCGCATCCGCCTCGCGCGCCTTGGCGACCGTCTCCTCGGTGATCGGCGTGCCGCGCTGGTCGATGGATGCGCCGCCCACGACGTCCTCGGTGACGTCGAACGTCACGCTGCGGCGGCGGTCCATCCAGTCGATGACCCGGCGTACCTCGCGCATCACCTCGGGCCCGATACCGTCGCCGGGCAGCACGAGCAGCTTCTTGTTTGCAGCCATGTCGTCGCTTTGCCCCTTCCGCGCTAGTTCGTCACGATTCCGGGCATCCATGACGCCTCGGCGCGAAGCCGGGCTTCATAGGCGTCGATTGCCGGCCCGCGCTGCATAGTCTGGCCGATATCGTCGAGGCCGTTCAGCAACAAATGTTTGCGCAGTGCATCGACGGCGAACGGAATTTCCTCCCCGTTCGGCCGAAGCACCATCTGGCGCGAAAGATCGATCGTCAGGCGCGCATTGCCGCCCATCCGCGCGTCGTCCATCAGCCGGTCACAAACCTCACGCGGCAGGGCAATCGGCAAAATACCGTTCTTAAAGCAGTTGGTGTGGAAGATGTCGGCGAAGCTCGGCGCGATCACGCAGCGTATGCCGAAATCCAGCAGCGCCCACGGCGCGTGCTCCCGCGACGAGCCACACCCGAAGTTCTCATGCGCGATCAGCACCTCGGCGTGGCGGTAGGGCTCGGCGTTCAGCACGAAGCCGGGCCGCTCCGCGCCGTCCGCGTCGTAGCGCAGCGTGTCGAACAAATGCACGCCCAGCCCGGTGCGCTTGATCGTCTTCAGGAACCGCGCCGGGATGATCTTGTCGGTGTCGACGTTGGCCAGCGGCAACGGCGCCGCAACCGCCGTCAGGGTCGTGAACGCCTCCATCAGGCGAGCCCGCGCACGTCGGTGAGCCGGCCGGTGATGGCGGCGGCGGCAGCCATCGCAGGGGACAGCAGGTGCGTGCGCCCGCCGGGCCCCTGCCGGCCCTCGAAGTTGCGGTTGCTCGTGCTGGCGCAGCGCTGGCCCGCCGTGAGCTTGTCGGGGTTCATGCCCAGGCACATGCTGCACCCGGCCTCCCGCCACTCGA
>CAXTJW010000120.1:0-9337 GCA_964244305.1 uncultured Acetobacteraceae bacterium | reverse complement strand
GCGGTTGAACAACATCAGCTTCTGGCTGCTGGTGCCGGCTTTCTTCCTGATCATGATGGGCCTGCATAGCGGCGATGGCGCAGGCTCCGGCTGGACGCTATATCCGCCGCTGTCCAACAGCACCTATCAGTCCGGCCCCGCCATGGACTACACACTGTTCGCGCTGCACTTGGCAGGCATCTCGTCGCTGTTGGGCGCGATCAACTTCATCACGACCATCTTCAACATGCGTGCGCCGGGCATGACGCTGCATAAGATGCCGCTATTCGTATGGGCAATGCTGGTGACGGCGTTCCTGCTGTTGCTCGCCATTCCCGTGCTGGCCGGCGCTATTACGATGTTGATCACCGACCGCAACTTCGGCACTTCGTTCTTCGACCCGCAGGGCGGCGGCGACCCGGTGCTGTTCCAGCATCTGTTCTGGTTCTTCGGCCATCCCGAGGTCTACATCATGATCCTGCCGGGCTTTGGCATGGTCAGCCACATCGTCTCGACCTTCTCGAAGAAGCCGATCTTCGGCTACCTCGGCATGGCCTACGCGATGATCGCCATCGGCGTGGTCGGGTTCGTCGTGTGGGCGCACCACATGTTCGTCTCGGGCATCTCGGTCGACACCCGCGCCTACTTCGTCGCGGCGACGATGATCATCGCGGTGCCGACCGGTATCAAGATCTTCTCGTGGATCGCGACCATGTGGGGCGGTTCGATCGAGCTGAAGACGCCGATGTTGTTCGCTATCGGCTTCATCTTCCTGTTCACCCTGGGCGGCGTCACCGGCATCGTGCTGTCGAACTCCAGCATCGATCAGATCCTGCATAATACCTACTATGTCGTGGCACACTTCCACTACGTGCTGAGCCTTGGCGCCGTGTTCTCTATCTTCGCCGGATTCTATTACTGGATCGGCAAGATGTCGGGCCGGCAGTATCCGGAGTTCTGGGGCCAAGTGCATTTCTGGGTCATGTTCGTCGGCGTGAACCTGACCTTCTTCCCGATGCACTTCCTTGGCCTTGCTGGCATGCCCCGCCGCTACCCAGATTATCCCGACGCTTTCGCCGGCTGGAATTTCGTGGCCTCGATTGGGTCTTATATCTCCGGTTTCTCGGTGCTGATCTTCCTTTATGTCCTCTACCGGACGTTCACGTCGAAGGTTCAGGTTGCGGACAACTACTGGGGCGAGGGTGCGACGACGCTCGAGTGGACCGTCACCTCGCCGCCGCCGTTCCATACCTTCACGGAGCTCCCGCGGGTCCGCTGATGGTCGAACCTGTGACGAAAGTTGTTGGGGGGGCTCCGGCCCCCCTTCTTCCTTTGGAGTTTCCGGCAGAGGCGCGCGACTGGTTCGCGATGCTGAAGCCTCGGGTGATTACGCTTGTCGTGTTCACCGGCTTCGTCGGAGTCCTTCTGGCCCCTGGCAAACTGCATCCGGTGCTGGGACTTGCCGCAGTGCTGTGCATTGCCGTTGGGGCGGGCGCTGCCGGCGCCATAAATATGTGGTATGACCGCGACATCGACGCGATCATGCGCCGAACGGCAAAGCGTCCCATCCCCGCCGGCCGTATCGGCGCGGGCGAGGCGTTGGGCTTCGGCGTGACGCTTGCGATCGCTTCGGTCCTGGTGATGGGGCTCGCGACCAACAACACGGCTGGCGGCCTGCTGGCGTTGTCCATCCTCTTCTACGTCTTCATCTACACCATGTGGCTGAAACGCCGGACGCCGCAGAACATCGTTATCGGCGGAGCGGCGGGCGCATTTCCTCCCGTCATCGGCTGGGCGGCCGTGACCGGCACCGTCGACGTCATGCCGTTGCTGATGTTCGCCATCATCTTCTTCTGGACGCCACCGCATTTCTGGGCGTTGTCGCTCTATGCGTCCGAGGATTACGAGCGGGCTGGCGTGCCGATGCTCCCGGTCGTCGCCGGTGCCCGCACGACGCGACGCCAGGTCATGGTCTATACCGTCGCATTGGTCATGGCGTCCCTGTTGCCGTGGGCGCTGGGCTATGCTGGCCCGATCTATGGCGTTTCGGCGGCTGGTCTTGGCGTATGGTTCCTGATCGCCTCGTTGCGCGTGCTGTGGGACAAGCAGGACGCGTCCGGCGTGAGCCTCACCGGGGATGCGCCGGCACGCTGGGCATTCCGTGTCTCGCTCGTCTATCTGTTCGCACTGTTCACCATGATGGCGGTCGACTACGTCCTGCCGGTCCCGCATCTTGGATGAGTTTCCGCCCCCGCTGACGCCTGCCGAGGCCACCGAACTGCGCCGCCGGCAACGTGGTAAGAACTTGGCCTTGGTCGTGGTGCTAATTGCGGTAGCAGCCCTATTTTACGCGATCTCGATCGTGCGGTTCAAAGTCTCCTGAGCCTCGCCTTGCCGCGGGGTCGGCCATACCGACATCCCAATCATGAAATCCCGTAACAACGGCCTGCTCGCAGGCAGCCTTATCGCCATCATCGGCGGCATGACAGGCCTGTCGTTTGCCGCCGTCCCACTATATCGCGTGTTCTGCGAGGCGACGGGCTACGCAGGGACGCCGCAGTTGCGCGGCGCTGCCGGACCCGGCGCCACCGACCGCAGCATCACCGTACGCTTCAACGCCACCACGAGCCCAAGCCTGCCCTGGCGCTTCGCCCCGAACGAGGCGGCCGTCACCGTCAAGCTCGGCGAGGACCGCCTGGCGTCCTACGTTGGACAAAACCGTGGGCAGCAGCCAATTACCGGCGTCGCCACCTATAATGTGACTCCGGAGAAGGCGGGACGGTACTTCCACAAGACCGCCTGCTTCTGCTTCGACGAGCAGACGTTGACACCCGGCCAGGAAATGCAATTTCCGCTCAGCTTTTGGGTGGACCCCGCCATCGCGGACGATCCGGACACACGCGACGTGAAGACGGTCACCTTGTCCTACACATTTTTCCGCTCGCTGGACGACGCCGCCCGCAACGGCGGGTTGGACAAAGCCGGACCGCACGTGGGCCGCCGGGCGGATGCATCACGGTAAAAGCCAGCTGATCTCAAGCGCGCGTCGCGTTTACGCCTTGAACGCAGCCGTATTTTGGCGATGATGCGCCAACTTCCGGATAGGTCCGATTAGAATGAGCGACGTTCCCCTTGCAAGGCCCCTTGCGACCATAGATCCCGCCACCAATACCGGCCCGCCCGCAGTCGACGCGCATGATCTAAACAGCTCCGGGATGCAGCAGCCCTTCCACCTCGTGGACCCGAGCCCCTGGCCATTGCTGGGCGCGATCGGCGGTGGGTTGACGCTGTTCGGCATCATTATGGTCGCGCATTACGGGACCTACCTGTGGCTCGGCCTCGGCCTGGCGATCGTGCTCGCGGTCATGTTCTTCTGGTGGCGCGACGTGCTGAAGGAAAGCCAGACCGCCGGCGTCCATACGCCAGTGGTGCGCATCGGGCTGCGTTACGGCATGACATTGTTCATCACCAGCGAAGTCATGTTTTTCGTTGGCTTCTTCTGGGCCTATTTCAATTTCGCGCTCTATCCTGCGCACGTCTCCGGCGCGGAGCACGCCGTCTGGCCGCCCGCCGGGATCACGACGTTCGATCCGTTCCATTTGCCGCTGCTCAACACGATGATCCTGCTGCTTTCGGGCACTGCCATCACTTGGGCGCACCACGCGTTGCTGGAGGGCAACCGCAAGTACTTGGTCATGGGGCTCGGCTTCACCATCCTGCTCGGCCTGTCGTTCACCACGTTCCAGGCGCTGGAGTATTCCGAGGCGCCGTTCAAGTTCTTCGGCGGCGGTGTCTATCCGTCGGTATTCTTCCTCGCGACCGGGTTCCACGGCTTTCACGTGATCGTCGGCACCATCTTCCTGATCGTCTGCTGGTATCGCGCCCGTGCCAACCAGTTCTCCCCGACGCGCCATTTCGGCTTCGAGGCCGCCGCCTGGTACTGGCACTTCGTCGACGTCGTGTGGCTGTTTTTGTTCGTCGCGATCTATGTGCTCGGTTCCAGCTCCGGCGCTGCCGAGTAGCCGGACGGCGCAATCCTGCGACCGCGCCAGCGAGATGGAGATTTGATGCTGGCGACCCGCTCGCTCGTGCGCCAGCTATTTTGGCCCGGCCTATCGACGGCCATCATGCTGACGCTGGCGCTCAGCCTCGGCGTCTGGCAGGTCCATCGCCTGGCTTGGAAGACAAACCTCCTAGCCGAGATCGATCGCGGCGAGGCGTCCCCCGCCATCCCGCTGCCGACGGACCCGGCGCCATTCGCCAAGGTGCGGGTCGAGGGGCTGCTCCGCCAGGATTTGCCAGCGCTCTATGGCGTCGAGGTGCGCTCGACCCAGGCTGGTCCGGCTCTTGGGGCGTTCCTATTGAACCCGCTGGAGCGGACCGGCGCCGACCCGATCATGGTCGACCGCGGCTGGGTTCCGGACAATGTGCCGCGCGATACCACGCCGATCGTCGCCACGGTTGACGGCTACGTCCGCCCGCCGGAGCAGTCCGTGCGCTTCGGCGCGGCCAACGACCCGGCCGCGCACCGCTTCTACGCGCTCGATCCGGCCGCCATCGGCGATTCGCTTGGACTTCACCGGGTCGCGCCGTTCACCCTCGTGGCACTAGGCGACGCATCACCCGGCAACTATCCGGAACCCGCTCAGACATTGCCGCGTCCGGCCAACAACCACTTGGTCTATGCCTTCACCTGGTTCGGCCTCGCGGCGGTGTTGACGGCAATATTCGGCGTCTATGCCGGCAAGCTCCTGAAAGCCCGTCCATGACCGCATATGCCCGCCTGACTGCCCGTTTTGCCCGCATCGCCACCATCAACGAGGCGTCTTCCGTGCTCGGGTGGGACTCTTCTGCGATGATGCCGCCGGGTGGGGGTGCCGCCCGCGGCGACCAGCTCGCAGTGCTGGCCGGGCTGGCGCATGGCCTGCTGACCGCTCCGGAGGTCGCCGACGACTTGGCCGCGGCGGACCCCCGCACGGACGATTGGGATGCGGCCAATCTCGGCCTGATGCGCCATGCCCATACCCGCGCGACCGCAATCCCGGAGGACCTCGTAGAGGCGCAGGCCCGCGCCAACTCCGCCTGCGAGAAGGTCTGGCGGGAGGCGCGCCGCAACTCGGACTTCGCGGCGGTGTCGCCGTATCTTGCCGAGGTCGTCGCCTTGACCCGGCATGCCGCGGACGCGATGGCGCCGGCGCTCGGCCTCTCGCCCTATGACGCGTTGATGGACGGCTACCAGCGCGGCATCGGCGCCGCCGACGTGGGGCCGGTGTTCGCGCGCTACGAGGCGTTCCTGCGCGACGCCCTGCCCCGCGCCGAGGAGCGCCAGGCCCGGCAGCCCGCGCCGGTCGAGCTGCAAGGCGTGTTCCCCGCCGACCGGCAGGAGGGTTTGTGCCGGCATCTGTCCGCCCGCGCCGGGCTGGAGTTCGACCACGCCCGGCTCGACCGTTCGACGCACCCGTTCTGCGGCGGCACCCCCACCGACGTCCGCATCACCACCCGCTACAACGAGGCCGACCCGGCCCAGGCATTGATGGGCGTGCTGCACGAGACCGGCCACGCCCTGTATGAGCGCGGCCTGCCGGCCGGCTATGCCCGGCAGCCGGTTGGCGGCGCGGCCGGCATGGCGGCGCACGAGAGCCAGTCGCTGATCGTCGAGATGCAGTCCTGCCGGTCCGATCCGTTCCTCGCGTGGCTCGGCCCCGAATTGCACGGCGCGTTTGGCGGGGCGGCCGAGCCCTATGCTCCTGCCAACCTGTCGCGGCTGTGGCGCCGCATCGAACGAGGCCTCATTCGCGTCGACGCAGACGAGATGACCTACCCGGCCCACGTCATCCTGCGCTTCCGGCTCGAGCAGGCGCTGGTCGCGGGCGACCTGCAGGTCGCGGACCTGCCCGGCGCGTGGCATGACGGATTGACGGCGCTGCTGGGCGTGGCGCCGCCTGACGATGCGCGCGGCTGCCTGCAGGACATCCACTGGTATGACGGCGCGTTCGGCTATTTCCCGAGTTACACCCTGGGCGCCATGGCGGCGGCGCAGTTGATGGCGGCGGCACGGCGGGAGGTCGAGGACCTCGACGCCGGGCTGGGCCGCGGCGATCTGGGGGCATTGGTCGTTTGGCTGCGGCTCCGCGTGCATGGCCAGGGCAGCCGGCTGGGCTTCAACGACCTGCTGCGCGAGGCGACCGGCAAGCCCTTGGACCCGGCCGATTTCGAGGCGCATCTGACGGCGCGCTACCTGACGGATTGACCGGTGGATTGATTGGAGAGGCCACGATGCAGGGAGTTTCTTTCAGCGGGGACCGCACGCTCGACTTCATTGCCGTCGACGATCCGACGCCGGCGCCGAACGGGGTCGTGCTTGAAATCAAGGCATCCGGCCTGTGCGGCAGCGACCTCAAGTTCTACCGCGCGCCCCGGGGTGGCGGCGTGGCGGCGCTTGGCTTCAAGTCCGGCGGCGGCCCGATCATCGCCGGGCACGAACCCTGCGGCGTGGTTGCAGCGGTCGGCCGCGAGGTCGACCCGCGCACCCGCAAGGTCGGTGACCGCGTCATGGTGCATCACTACCACGGCTGCGACGTGTGCGAGCACTGCCGGACCGGCTGGGCCCAGATGTGCGTCGAGGGGCCCGTCGTCTATGGCGTGACCGGCAACGGCGCCCATGCGCCCTATATGCAGGTCCCCGCGAGCACCCTTGTCAGCCTGCCGGACGAGCTGTCGTTCGCCACCGGCGCCGCGATCTCGTGCGGCACCGGCACCGCCTATGGCGCGCTTGTGCGGATGGACCTGTCTGCGCGGGACACGATCGCCATCATTGGCCAGGGCCCGGTCGGGTTGTCGGCGACGCAGCTCGCGGCGGCGATGGGCGCGCGGGTGATCGCGGTCGACATCGGCGTTGCGCGCACCGCCCGCGCCACGGAGTTCGGCGCGGCGCACACGATCAACGCGAGCGAGGGCGATCCGGTGGCCGCCATCCAGGCATTGACCGGCGGACGCGGGGTCTCGCGGTCGCTCGACACCTCCGGCACTGCGCCCGGCCGCTCCGCCGCGGTGCGCTGTGCTGCGGCCTGGGGCACCGTCTGTTTTGTCGGCGAGGGCGGCCAGGTGACGATCGACGTCAGCCCCGAGATCCTGCGCAAGCAGCTTACCATCGTCGGCTCCTGGACCTTCTCGACGGTGGGCCAGGCCGACTGCGCCCGCTTCGTCGCCGAGCGCGGCTTGCCGGTTGACGACCTGTTCACCGACCGTTGGACGCTCGATCAGGCAGCCGAGGCCTATCGCGTGTTCGACGGGCAGGACACCGGCAAGGCGGTCTTCTTAATGTAGCGGCCGACGTGGGGCCGGAATTGCGGCAATCCGCCGGGTGTGTCTCCGGCTGCGAACGAGAGAGAACGACATGCCCGAGCCTACGCCGGACGCGTCCCAGATCCTGGCCGCCGCCGCCCAGCGCCACGGTTTCAGCCCTGAGGCCGCGCTGACCGCATGGCGTGCCCTCGCCGAGGGCCGTGGCGCCATGGCGCAGTTCAACCATCCGGAACTGGGCGGCGTGGGCCAGTGGGCGCAGGGTGGCATGACGATGATCGGCGATATGTTCAACCACGGCCTGAAAGCACGCGTTGATGCGCTCTGCTCGGAGCTTGCCGGGCAAATGCAGCGCCAGGAGACGGCCTGCGTCGTCGAGCCTGCCCAGTTTCAGACCCAGTCCCAGGGCCGCCCAATCGGAGCAGGCTTCGGCAAAGCTTTCACGGCGGGCGACTGGTGGCCGGTGGAGCTCGGCACGCCCGCATCCAGCGGCGCGCAGAACGACCTGCGCTACGCCTATTTTCCCGGAAGCCACCGGCTGGCCATCCAGCGGAATGGACGGCTCGAGCTGTATGACACCGGCGATCACCGCATAGCCGGTGTCTCGCAGCAGCAGAGCGGGGCCGTGCAGGATCCCACCTTCTCCAGCGACAAGGGCCCGGTCCGCCTTGCCGACCTGAGGCCGGTCGACATGGATGCGCCCGCCCAACCGGCAGATGCCCGGCCGGCGCCGGCGCAACACGCAGCGCCAAGCATGCCGGCGGCTGGCGATCCGCTCGCGGTTATCGAGCGGCTGGCCGAATTGCACCAGAAGGGCGTTATCACGGAGGCGGAGTTCACGGCCAAGAAGACGGAGCTGCTCAGCCGGCTGTGAGCCGATGCGGCCGGACGGGGTAGCGAAACCTGGCGAGGTTTCAGCTGTTCAAGAAGCGTCGCCACGTTTCGGATAATGTAAGAACATGAGCTTGTTGAACCCCAAGGCTCTCGGCCTACTCCCGGGCCCAACCTTCATCGGCGGAGTGCTCGATGACCTGGCGGGAGCTTATGGCAGCCTGACCGGGGGCGTCGCTTCGCCGGCTCCCGTCCTGCCGGCCCCGGGTGCGTTGCCCTACAGCGCGGTCTACTCCTTTGGCGACAGCCTCTCGGACGTCGGCAACCTTTACGCCCTTACGCTGCATGCCGTGCCGGCGGCGCCCTATGTGGGCGGACATTTCAGCAATGGCGCGGTGTGGGTGCAGGACCTGGCGGCCCAGCTCGGCCTGGCCTCGCCCCAGCCCAGCGTGCTCGGCGGCACCGGCTTCGCCTATGGCGGCGCCGAGACCGGTGCCGAGGCGCTGCATCCCCTAAGCCCAGTCGACCTGCCGTCGCAGCTCGCCCAGTTCGCTGCCAGCCGCCCGGCGTCGGCCGCCAATGCGCTCTATACGATCTCGATCGGCGCGAACGACGTGTTCGACGCCGCCGGGGCCTATGCGGCAAACCCCGCCGGCGCAGTCACGGATGTCAACCAGGCGGTGGCGAACGAAACGTCGTTCGTTGCATCGCTTGCTGTGTTGGGGGTGCGCAACCTGGTGGTGCTGAATGTGCCGGACCTCGGCAAGACGCCCATGGAGACGGCCCGCGGCGCAGCCACAAGCCAGGTCGCGTCCTCGCTGTCCAAACTGTATGACGCCGAACTCAGCGTGGCGCTCAGCAGCCTTGCGGCGACGGACCGCCTGAGCCTGCACCTGGTCGATGCCTACTCGTTGCTGGACAGCGGCATCGCCAACCCGGCCACATACGGCCTGACCAACGTGATGCAGCCGGTCTGGACCGGCAACTACTCCAACCCGTCGAGCGGGACGCTGAACGCCACGGGCGCAGCGCAGAACGGCTATCTTTTCTTCGACAGCATCCACCCGACCGCCACCGGGCACGCGATCATCGCCAACGCGGCGCATGCGAGCCTGACGTCGGTCGCATAGCCCTTCAGGGTTCGAACGCCCATTGTTCGGCGACGATGCGTCACGATCCGAACATCGCCCGCTCCGAATAGGCGTAGTCGCCGAGGCGAGGCGGG
>CAXTJW010000119.1:0-9340 GCA_964244305.1 uncultured Acetobacteraceae bacterium | reverse complement strand
GGCGTGGACGTGGCGCATTTCCTGCCGGCCCGCGATGGCCTTGCCGACCCGGCCGGCCAAAGCGGCATCCCGCATCCCCGCGTCGGATTTTACGGCGTGCTCGACGAACGGCTGGACCGCAGCCTGCTGGCCGCCGTCGCCGACCTGCGGCACAGCGTGCAGTTCGTGCTGATCGGCCCCATCGCCAAGCTCGACTTCGACGAGTTGCCGCGGCGGCCCAACCTGCATTACCTCGGCCCCAAGCAGTATGACGACCTGCCGGCCTATGTCGCGAATTGGCAGGCGGCGCTGCTGCCGTTCGCCATGACTGCGGCAACCCGGTTCATCAGCCCGACCAAAACGCCGGAGTATCTGGCCGCAGGCCTGCCCGTCGTGTCGACGCCCATCACCGACGTCGTGCGGCAATATGGCGAAGTGCCCGGCGTGCAGGTCGCCGATACGCCGGAGCGCTTTGCCGCCTGCATCGACCGCGCATTGATCCAGGGGCGGCAGCCGGAACGTTGGCGGCCGGGGGTGGACGCCATGTTGTCCGGCATGTCATGGGACGGCATTTGGGCGAAGATGGCGGCGTTGATCACAATGAAAACAACTAATTGGCGGACCGCAGCGGCTCCGGACGGCAAGTTCGACTTCCTGATCGTCGGCGCCGGGTTCGCCGGGGCGGTGCTGGCGGAGCGGCTGGCGGCGGACGCTGGCAAGCGCGTTTTGCTGATCGACCGGCGTCCGCATATCGGCGGCAATGCCTTTGATCGGCTGGATGCGGCCGGGGTGCTGATCCACCCTTACGGCCCGCACATTTTCCATACCAATTCCGAGGCGATCGTCGAGTACTTATCGCGTTTCACGGCGTGGCGGCCGTATGAGCACCGAGTGCTGGCGGAGGTGCGCGGCAAGTTGCTGCCGATGCCGATCAACCGGACGACGATCAACGGATTTTTCGGAACAGACCTGGCGGCCGATGAGGTCGACGCATTCCTGCAGTCCAAGGCCGAGCGGCAGGGCGCCATACGCACCTCGGCGGAGGTCGTGCTGAGCAAGGTGGGGCGCGAACTGTACGAAGCGTTCTTCCAGGGCTACACGCGCAAGCAATGGGGGCTGGACCCGAGCGAGCTCGACAAGTCCGTGACGTCCCGCGTGCCCACCCGCACCGACGACGACGACCGGTATTTCATCGACCGGTTCCAGCAAATGCCGCTGCATGGCTATACCAGGATGTTCGAGGCGATGCTGGACCATCCGAACATTACCTGCCTGACTTCCACCGAATATACGGCGGTGGACCGGGATTCATATGACCAGCTGATCTTCACCGGGCCGATCGACGAGTTCTTCGGCCACCGTTACGGCAAGCTGCCTTACCGCTCGCTGCAGTTCAGGCATGAGACGCATGACTTGCCGCGGTTCCAGGACGTGGGCGTGGTCAACTATCCCGCCGAGGACGTGCCGCACACCCGCATCACCGAATTCAAGCATTTGACCGGGCAGGCGCACGCCTCGACCAGCATTTGCTACGAGTTCCCGGCGGCGGAGGGCGATCCGTATTACCCTGTGCCCCGGCCGGAGAATGCAGCGTTGTATCAGCGCTATCAGGCATTGGCCGATGCGACGCCGGGCGTGACCTTCGTGGGGCGGCTGGCGACCTACCGATACTACAACATGGACCAGGTCGTCGGGCAGGCGCTGGCGACCTACCAGCGGCTGCTGCTCGCCGAACGGGTGGCCGAGGCGGCGGATTGATCTAGTGCGCCCGGCGTAGCACTGAGTGACTTAGACCAAAACTTTTATTTTGTATCATATGCTTATCAGCCGGTAGGGAGTCCATTAGCTCGCAGCACCACTCGTCCGGTCGCTGCACCACACTCATGCAATGTCACAATCCTAAATGCTGACAGAGACATGTCTTCCATGTTATGTTTCTAAAACGCAATAGACGCATCACTTCGGCAACAGGGCTTTTGAACTTGTCGCGATGCGATGGATGCGGTGAAGGCAACTCGGGTTGAGCAGTAAAGCGTGGGCGCCGATGATCAATGCACAATTCAGGGCCGGATAGGCAACTTGCGAATGTTCTTCACCTAAGTGCCGCTGCTTCATCCACCCTCGATTCACCAAATACGCGGAGATGAATGGAGTGAGTCCGTCTATTATGGAAGGCGACGTCTCTCCCTCATCATCACGGCGATTTCCCTTTTGCTCGTATGCGGACGTGGCCCACACTTCCATTACTTGCTTGTCAACTGGTCAGGCGACCATGCGTCTAGCTTAGCGATCCTCGGGAACGCCTTCGTACTCGGCATCTATGCGTTCGTCGCAACTACAGCGTTGATGAGCGCTGCGCTTGGCTTTCCACGGCTGATCGTGGCCTCGCGAGGCCTCACGCGAAGGTCTCTGTTCCGAACGACGATCGTCGAGTGGGACAGTCTCTCCCGTTTCCAGGTCGAGCATTCTGTGCGTGCAACAGCCGCAACCGCCAGTGCGGACATAATCGGCCCAAACGCGTCTCGACGGCTCCTGCGTCGAAAAAACAAGCTGTTCACGCTACGCGCAAACTATCGGAACTCCGTTCAGACGATCGTGACCGAGATCCATAATCGCCAGACTGAGGCACTAGGCGTGCCCGCGCCGCTTCCTCGTGCAGTGAGCGTGCCTGCTGTCCGTGAATACGGTGTGGCCGGTTTCCGGGTACCCTGGGTAACAGTTGGCTTGCTCGTGATTTTGACCGCAGCCTTTGTGGCCGAGCATCGGCTAGGCGTACTACCGGAAGGAGCGCCGTACAGACCCGATGTGCTTACGCTCTATGCCTTCGGTGGCCTCCGTCGAGACGCCGTGCTTGAACATGGCGAACTGCTGCGTCTGTTCTCGTCGACGCTCCTGCACCTCAGCAAAGCGCATTTCGTCGGAAACACGGCGGCCCTTCTGCTGGTGGGCTGGATACTCGAATGGCTTGTCGGCCGTTCCTGGCTCCTAGGGGTTTTCGCAGTCGGCAGTCTCGCCGGATCGATCCTGGGACTCGCTATCGACCCCGCAAATGTGACGCTTGTCGGTGCATCGGGCGGCATCATAGGCCTGTTCGGGGCGATGGTCGTCCTCAGCTTCCGCCTGCCCACAGGACGTAAGCGGACGTTCATGATTGCGTGCGCGACGCTCGTCCTCATCCCAACGCTTCTGAGTCCGGGCGGCGTCTACGCCGGATCCGCTGCCCATCTCGGCGGCCTGGTCGCTGGCGCGGCCCTTGCTAGCGTCCTGCTGCGCACATGGAACGTGTCTGATCGCCTGCCTAGGTTTCGAACAGCCGGCCTCGTCATCGGCGGCGGAGGTTTGGCGTTGGCGCTCCTCGGCATTCCTACGTCCCTGCTCCTGAGCCGAGACTACGTTGCGTCCGTTCAGAGCTGCGCAGCAAGCGAGCCGGACAGGAGAATCTTCGGCTGCACGGCGCTGCTCGACCGCGGCATGGGCAGTAGATTCACCAACCTGTGGTCTCGGGGCAGCGCTTACCTGGCGAAAAAGCAATATGGTCTCGCCATCGATGACTTTGACGGGGTAATCGCGCTTGCGCCCCGATCAGGCAAGGCTTTCGTCAATCGAGGCCATGCCTACTCTGAAAAAGGGTTGAACGATCAAGCGGTCCTGGATTTCACCAAGGCGATCGAACTGGATCCGAAGCTTGCAAACGCATATCTCGACCGCGGTATTACATACCTGCACGAGGAACTTGTCGATCTCGCGATTTCTGACGAAGACCAGGCAATTGCGCTTGATCCTGAATTGCCCGGCGCTTATGCGATCCGCGGCATGGCTTACAGCCGAAAACGCGAAACCGCCAGGGCGATCGCGGACTACTCGAAGGCAATCGCGCTGAACCCAGGCGATGCGAATTCCTATTTTAACCGTGGCGTCGAATATGTCCGCGCGAACCGCCTCGACGAGGCGATCGCGGATAGCACCAAGGTACTCGAGCTGCAGCCAGAGAATGCAGCAGCTTACAACAATCGTGCTTGGGCGCTGCACCTCACGGAGAAGAATGCTCTCGCGTTGCCGGATGCGGATAAGGCCGTCGCGCTCGCGCCGGGTATCGCTTATCCCCTGGAGACGAGGGCGGCGATCTACGAGAAGCTCGGGCGCAAGCGCGATGCTGTTGCCGATTATCGCGCAACGCTCGCCATTGACGCAGATCTACAGTTGGCACGAGACGGGCTGACCCGACTAAGCGTCGATCCAGGGAATTCGCAATAGGCTGAAGGCGGTCCGAACCTCCGAGGCGTCGCAGTGTCCGGCTAGAAAAGTCAGAGCCTGAACAGAAGTCTGCATCTCGCCTCAAGCGCAAGCCAGCCGTCTCGCCCGCCAAACAAAGATGTTTCTGTTTAGCCCCGCCCGACGAACGGCATCTGCGTCGCCATCACGGTCACGAACTGGATGTTGGCGTCCGGCGGCAGGCTGGCCATGTGCACCACCATGTCCGCGACATGGCGCACGTCCATGCGCGGTTCGATCATCATGGTGCCGTTCGCTTGCGGCACGCCGGCCGTCATGCGCTCGGTCATCTCGGTGGCGGCGTTGCCGATGTCGATCTGGCTGCAGGCGATGTCGAACGGGCGGCCGTCCAGCGACAGCGACTTGGTGAGCCCGGTGATCGCGTGCTTGGTCGAGGTATAGGCGATCGAGCCCGGCCGCGGCGCGTGGGCGGAGATCGATCCGTTGTTGATGATGCGCCCGCCGCCGGGTGTCTGCCGCCGCATGAGCGCGAAGGCGTTGCGGGCGCAGAGGAACGATCCCGTGAGGTTCACGCCGACGACGGCCATCCACTGCTCGACCGAGAGCTCGTCGATCGGCTTGGCCGGGGTGCCCATGCCGGCGTTGTTGAACAGCAGGTCGAGCCGGCCATGCTGATGCTCTACGGCGGAAAAGGCGGCGTCGACCTCGGCGGGCTGGGAAACGTCGGTGGGTAGGACCATCGACTGGCCGGCCTTGCCGGCGGCGGCGGTCTTTTTCAGCTCATCTGCGCGGCGGCCTAGCAATGCGACAGTCCAGCCGGCTTGCATTAGTGCTACAGCGGAGGCTCGGCCAACCCCGCTGCCGGCTCCGGTCACGAGCGCGATCTTCTGTGTCATGGCCGAGGCTTCCCTGATTTGCTTGCCATTAGCTTGTCACGAAGCGGGAGGGTCGGCCAGATACGATGAGGTCGGTCGGGGGAGGGCTGCTCTCGGCTTCCTGCAAAGTTTGGCAACAGAGTTGGGCATCGCGTAACCTATGAGGCTTCCATTGATCCCAGATAAAGCGATCGTTGATGCCACTACGTTTGGAGTATGCAGGTGAGCAGCCCTAAACAACATCAAGAGCTGGCAGACCGTATCATCGGCCACTACGAGAAGCATGGGCGCGATTGGGACGCGGATCGGCGTGCTAACGAATGGAACGATAAGCCTTGGCATGACCGCTTCATTGCTGCTGTCCCAAAGGGAGCAGCAATCCTCGATCTTGGTTGCGGGGCAGGAGCACCAGTGGCGCTCAATCTCGTTGAGAGCGGCATGCAGGTCACCGGTGTTGATGCTTCCAAGACGCTTATAGGCCTGTGTCGCGAGCGTATGCCCGACCAGGAGTGGATTGTCGGCGACATGCGGTCAATAGCGCTTAAGCGAAAGTTCGGCGGCATACTTGCATGGGACAGCTTTTTCCATCTTCAGCCTGAGTATCAACGCAGCATGTTCGATGTTTTTGCCGCGCATGCCAGGCCTTCTGCGATGCTTATGTTCAACACGGGGCCTGCTTACGGAGAAGCCGTGGGCTGCTACCGGGGCGACCCGCTTTATCACGCCAGTTTGACGCCGCTGAGTATGCGGTTCTGCTTGCGAACTCCGGTTTTGAGTCTATCGCACACGTCGTCGAAGACCGGGACGCAGGTGGCCGAACCGTTTGGTTGGCCCGCTCACGATATCGATAAGGAGGTCGTTTCATGTTGAAACAGGCGGTTCCGAACATCTTCGTCAAAAATTTTCAGGCGGCGCTGGCCTACTATAACGGCCCGCTTGGTTTTCACACATTGTTCGTCTTCGGCGAGATTCCTTTCTATGCCCATACGGCGCGGGACGAGGCCGTTGTGGCCATCCGCCATGTGACCAGACCTGTAATCGACCACACTGCCGGCGAAGCACTGCTCAGCGCATTTATAGAGGTCTCAGACGTCAACGCCCTGCATGAGTCATTCCAATCGGCCGGCGCCTATATCTGGCAAGCGCCGCGCGACGAGCCCTGGGCCATGCGTAGCCTGATTGTCAGCGATCTCGACGGCAATCTGATCTGCTTTGCGTCCACTCTTGTGGCGTAAGTTCGGTCAAATACGGGCGAGAATTGCCAGTCAAACTTAGATGAACTGCCCGCGCAGAAACCCTAGCGCCGGTAGCGGCTTCCACGCCCGTGGCAAATCGGCCGGGCGGATCGGCGCCACGCTGTAGCACGGCGCAGGCTGCCGGCAAGACTGCAACAACCCGGCATAGGCGCGGATTTGCTGCTCGCGCCACGCACGGTCCGCCAGGGCGCGCTCGCGACTTGGGAATATTTCGGCGACCCGGGTCGCGCGCCCGACCGAGGCCATCACGGCCCACAGCGTGTCGTCCTTGCGGTGCTTGAACTCGATCACCGCGCTCATGCGGGCCTCCGTGCTCCGGCCATGACCGTCATATTGGCCGGTCCAGCATCAGGAACAAGCCGCCGAAGGATCAAACCCATTGGCCAGCACCCCGCGCGGCGCAATCATCGGATACGGCGCGACCGGCAGGTATTCCCCGCTGCCCGGCTGTGCCTGGACCCGACCGTCCTTCATCACGACCTCCCCACGGCGCACCGTCGCCACCGGCCAGCCGATGACGGCCAAGCCCTCATACGGCGTGTAGTCGATGACGTGCTGCATCAGCGCATTCGTGATCGTGGTGCGCCGCGCCGGGTCCCACAGCACCAAATCCGCATCGGCGCCGGGCATGATGCTGCCCTTCCGGGGATGCAGGCCAAACAGCCGCGCCGGCTGTGTCGCCGTCAGCCGCACGAAATCGCTCGCGGTGATGCGCCCGGCCGCGACGCCCTCGCTGAACAGGATCGGCAGCCTACTCGCCAGGCCCGGCACCCCGTTCGGAATATCCCGGAAATTCGCATCGGCGCCGTTCAAGTGCTTGCCGCGCGTACCGCCATAGCTCCAGCCGCTATGGTCGCTGCTGACCACATCGAGCGTGCCCAGCCGGATCGCCTCCCACAGCCCGGCCGTCGCGGCAGCGTCGCGCGGGGCCGGACTGCAGATGAACTTCGCCCCCTCGAAGCCCGGGCGATCCATGTCGGCGGCGGACAGCACGAAATACTGCGGGCAGGTCTCGCCCCACACACGCAGCCCGCGCGCCCGCGCCCGGGCGATTTCCTCCGCGGCCTCCGGACAGGACACGTGGAAAATCTGGATCGGCTGATCCACCAGCTCGGCCAAGGCGATGGCGCGGTGCGTGGCCTCGCGCTCCAGCACCGGCGGGCGTGACCACGCATGATACTTCGGCGCGGTCAGGCCGGCGGCGAGCAGGGCCTCGGTCATCCAGCCGATGGCGTCGTAGTTCTCGCAATGCACCGTCACCAGCGCGCCGTGGCGGCGGGCGGCGGCCAGCACGCGGAGGTACTGCCGGTCGTCGAGCCGCAGCGGGTCGTAGGTCAGGAACACCTTCAGGCTGCGCACCCCGCCGGCAATGATGCCGGGCAGTTCGGCCAGCACGGCGTCGGTCGGGTCGGTGACAATCTGGTGGAAGGCGTAATCCACCATCGCTTGCCGGGCGCGCCGGTGATATTCGGCCAGCGACGGCCCGATCGCCCGGCCCTTGAACTGGGTCGAGAAGCTGACGACGCTCGTGGTCCCGCCGGCGAGCGCGCTGCGGCTGCCGGTTTCCCAGCTTTCCTCGTCGGCGCCTCCGTCTGCTTGCAGCTGTTCGATGTGGCAATGCGTGTCGACGCCGCCGGGCATGACCAGCAGGCCGCCGGCGTCCAGCACGCGTGCGCCGGCGAGGTTTGTGCCCACTGCCTCGATACGGCCGCCGCGGATGCCGACGTCGGCACGGAACTGTTCGGCCGCGGTCACGACCGTGCCGCCGCGGATCACCAGGTCGAAGTCGTCCATTATGATCCCTGCATGCTGAATTCCTTGCGGATTTGGTCTGAATGCTCGCCGATCGCCGGAACCGGACCCAGCGTCGGCGCCCGGCCGTCCAGGATGACGGGGGGAGCCACCAGCTCCACGGCGCCACAGGGGGTTTGCACGGTCGTGCGGCGCAATGCGGGATGCCGGGCCAGCGCCGCGACTTCGTTCACGAAGCCATAGGCGACATTGGCGGCGCGCAGCCGGGACGCGGCGGCATCGCGGGAAAGGCTGGCGAAGGCGGCAGCAATGTGGCCGTCGACCGTCTGGCGGTTGGCGACGCGGGCGTTGTTGCTGCTGAACCCTTCTGCGCTGGCGAGGCCTGGCTCCCCGAGGAACACGGCGCAGAAATTGACCCATTCCCGCTCGTTCTGGATGGCGATCAGCACCAGCTCGCCATCCGCGGTGGCGAATGCGCCATAGGGGCAGATCGAGGGGTGCGCCAGGCCGAGGCGTGCGGGGGCGCGGCCGGTGCTCTCGGTCAACAGCAGTGGCACCGTCATCCAATCGGCCATGCCGTCGAACAGGCTGCAGGCCAGGCTACGGCCCTGGCCGGTGACGCCGCGGCCGATCAACGCCTCCAGCACCGCCGAGTGCGCAGCCATGCCGCAGGCGATGTCGCAGGCGCTTACCCCGACCCGGCCCGGCCCGGCGGGATGCCCGGTGATCGAAGCAAGCCCCGTTTCGGCCTGGATCAACAGGTCGTAGGCCTTCATCTCGGTGTAGTCGTGGCCGGTCCCGTAGCCGCTGATGTCCATGGTGATCAATCGCGGATGGCGGGCGCGCAGCTCGGCGCTGCCGAACCCGGCGCGGTCCGCGGCGCCGGGCGCGAGGTTCTGGATGAATACGTCCGTCCGCGCCAGGATGCGATACAGCAGCGCCGCATCCGCCGGGGCCTTGATGTCGGCGACCAGGCTTTCCTTGCCGCGGTTGAGCCAGACGAAATAGCTGGATTGCCCGTGCACGGCCGCGTCGTAGCCGCGGGCGAAATCCCCCTCCGGCCGCTCGATCTTGATGACCCGCGCGCCGGCGTCGGCGAGGCGGGAGCTACAATACGGCGCGGCGACGGCCTGCTCGAGGCTCAGAACCAACAGGCCGTCGAGCGCACCCATCAATAACTCCGGGGCATTCCGAGCACGTGCTCCGCGACATACGAGAGGATGAGGTTCGTGCTGATCGGCGCCA